>NZ_JAQOWX010000012.1:0-74752 GCF_028462495.1 Paucibacter sp. XJ19-41 | reverse complement strand
CGCTGGCCCAGGCCCGGCTGCACTGGCTGCAATGGGGCGCGCCGGGCGTGGCCCAGCGGACATTGCCGATGCCGACACCCGAGGCACCGCGCCGCAGCGATGCGGTCGACATCAGCAGCCTGATGAAGGCCATGCAGGCCATCAATGCCGAGGCCGAGCTGCCGCGCCTGCTGCGACGCCTGCTGCGGGTGGTCGGCGAGAACGCCGGTGCGCAGCGCGCCGCCATCGTGCTGGCCAGCGGACACGATCGGGCCGGCGCCGCAGCCGCGCTGCGCTGGACGCTCAGGGCCGATGTCGGCCTCGGCGACACCGAGAGCGAGATGGCACCGCTGGCGCTCGAACAGGCCGGCGAGCGGCTGCCGCTGAGCCTGCTGCGCCGCGTGCTGGCCGGCGGCAAGACCTTGCTGATCGACGATGCGCGCAGCGCCACTGACGCACAGCGCGAGCCCTATTTCTCGGCGCGCGAGGCCCGCTCGGTGCTGTCCACGCCGCTGCTCAAGCAGGGCCGGACGGTCGGCGCGCTTTACCTGGAGAACGCCTCGGCGGCCGGCGTCTTCACCGCCGGCCGGGTCGAGTTTCTGGAGCTGCTGTGCGCCAATGTCGTCAATGCGGTTGACAACGCCCGCCTGGTGGCCGAACTGCAGGAGCTGACGGCCGGGCTGGAGCGGCGCGTCGAGCAGCGCACGCAGGAGCTGCGCGACAGCGAACAGCGTCTGCGCACCATCCTGGACAACGCGCCGGTGCCGATGACCTTGACGCGGCGCAGCGATGCGCTGCTGATCTATGCCAATGAGGCGGCGGCCCGCCTGGCCGACCGGCCGCTGGGCGAGATCGTCGGCCGGCCGGCCGAGTCCTTCTACCGCGACCCGCAGGAGCGCACGCGGCTGCAGGCCAAGTTCCTGCGCGAGGGCCGGCTGGTCGATGAGGAGGTCAGCCTGCTGGGCTCGGGCGGCAGCGTGCTGTGGGTGATGGTGTCCATGGTGCCGGTCAGCTACAACGGCGAGCTCGCCGATCTGGCCACCATCGTCGACATCACCGAGCGCAAGCAGCTGGAACTGGAGCTGCAGCGCCTGGCCACCACCGACGCGCTGACCGGCGTCGCGAACCGGCGCAGCTTCATCGAGCAAGCCGAGCGCGAGCTGGAGCGCGCACGCCGCCACAGCCTGCCGCTGGCGCTGGTGATGATGGACATCGACCACTTCAAGCGCATCAACGACAGCCTGGGCCATGCCGGCGGCGATGCCGCGATCCGTCAGGTGGTGCAGGCCTGCGCGCAGCTGGTACGCCGGCTCGATGTGATCGGCCGGCTCGGCGGCGAGGAGTTCGCGCTGCTGCTGCCGCAGACCGAGCTGGCGGCGGCCCAGCCGCTGGTCGAGCGGCTGCGCGCCCAGATCGCCGCGCTGATGCCCGACCAGGCGGGCGGCGCGCTGACCGCCAGCTTCGGCATCACCGCGCTGCGCGCTGGCGACTGCCGGGTCGACGAGCTGCTGCTGCGCGCCGACGAAGCGCTGTACGCCGCCAAGCACCAGGGCCGCAACTGCGTGGTCAGCCGCTGATCTCGGCCGGCTGGCGGGCGCAGGCGCTTTGCATCGTGCCGCTGACCAGGGCATAGACGGCCAGCCAGGCGGCGCGGGTCTCGGCGTTGAAGGCCGGACCCAGGCCCTGGGCCAGGGTCTTGATCAGCGCGGCGCCGACCGTCTCGTAGTGGGCGGCCTGCACGCCATAGCCGCCATGGCGCGTGCCCAGCTGGCGCAGCACCGGCAGCAGGCGCTCGGGCTGGTCCAGCAGGGCCACGGCCGCGCCTATCATCTGCATCAGCTTGTGGCCCTGGGCCTGCATATCGCCGTGAAACAGGCGGCGCAGCCCGGGATCCGCGTCAAACAAATGACCGTAGAACAGCGCGGCGGCCTGGCCGGAAATCGGCTCGACCAGCGCGAAGCTGCGGCGCACCAGCGTGATCTGGGTAGAACTGAGGGACATGGAGGGCTCCTGTGATTGCACAGCCCCGAGCTTGCGCGGCGGCCGTATCAGCACGGTTGCGAGGCCCCCGCCGCTTTGTTGCCTTTGTTGCGGCTTTCACTAGATGAAATCGGGGCCGATTCGCGCTATCCTCAGACTGTTGTTACAGACACGTCACAGGTTTCACATGCACGCGCTCAAGCCCGTCCGCTCAGAAGCGAGCACTGACATGGACAGCGCCCCCGATGCGGAAGTCCAGGCCGCCGAACACGCCCTTGCCGAGGGCCAGGCGCAGCGCTGCCGCAGCCTGGTCGAGCCGCTGCTGGCGAAAAATGCGCTGGACTGGCGCGCCCGCGCGCTGCTGGCGCAGGCGCTGGAGACCTTGAGCGAGCAGCACACGGCGGCCGGCGAGCATGCGCAGGCCTTGGCGCTGTACCAGCAATTTCACAAGGTCGTGGTCGAGGGCCTGCAGCTGCGCCTGACGCGCAGCGACAGCCAGCCCGATGCCAGCCAGCAGGACGCGCTGACTGGACTGGCCCGCCGCGAGGCGCTGGAGCTGCGCCTGCCGCCGATGATGCAGCAGGCCCTGGCCGGCAATCGCGGCCTGTGTCTGGTGCGCATGGAACTCGATCCGCTGCAGCCTTCGCGCGTCGCGCTGACGCCGGGTCTGGGCGATGCGGTGCTGCGTGAGGTGGGCGCGATCGTGCGCGCCCACTGCCGCGCCAAGGATCTGGCGCTGCGCTACAGCGGCGAGTCGCTGGTGCTGGTGCTCAGCGAGGTCGAGCTGTCGACCGCGCGCACGGTCTGCGAGCGCATCCGCCGTGCGGTCCAGGCCCATGGCTGGGCGCCGCTGCACGAGGAGCTGCGCGTCGGCGTCAGCCTGGGCATGACGGCGCTGCGCAGCGGGGACAGCATCAGCCAGCTGATGGCCCGCGCCGAGGCGGGCCTGATCAGCGCCCGGCGCGACGGACGCAATTGCGTGCGCACCGGGGTGCTGAGCTGAGCGCTGCTCAGCCCTTGCGGCGACGCGCCACCCAGCCGACTGCGGCCAGACCGGCCAACATCAGCGCATAGCTCTCCGGCTCCGGCACGGCCACGGTGATGTTGAACACGTCACCGACCTGGCGGCCGCTGAGGTCCAGGGTCCAGTCACCAGCGCCGGCCTGCAGCAGCGGATTGCCGATGTAGAACTCGGTCGTGACACCGGGACCGCCGAACTGGGCCCACAGCGCGCCGCTGTTGCTGCCCCAGCTCTGCACCGACTGGAAGCCGTCGGTCGTGACCGTGCCCTGCGGCAGCGCGAAGCTAGCGCCGTCGAGCTTGACGCTGACGCCCTCGAAGCCCAGACCCGACAGATTGCGCACCAGCGCGTTGAAGCTCAAGAGCGGGCTGGCCAGGTCCTGGGCCTCGACCGCGAAGCTCAGCGTGACGCTGCCGCGGCTGGCGAAGTCCAGGTCGAAGAACAGCTCGCTGGCGGTCGCGAAGCTGGCGTCGACGGCGGCTGCGCCTTGGGCGCCGGTGTACTGGGCGGCTTGGGCCTGGGCGGCCAGGGCCAGCAGGGCGGCGGCGATGAGGGTGGTTTTCATATGCGATTCCTTGGATGTGTTGGCTTGCAGCGGGCTCACAGCGAACCGTTGCCCCAGGGGCCGGTGATCGCCAGCGTGATGCCGGGGGTCTGGATGTTGACGAAGAGGTAGCGGCCGGTCGGGTCGAAGCAGGCGCCGCAGAACTCGGAGCCGCGGCGGTCGCCGGCCAGCGAGCTGCGCTTGCCGGCAGCGCTGAGTTGGGCGGCCGTCACGTTGACGTTGTTCTTGCAGAAGATGAAGGTGTCGCCCTCGGCGGTCAGGCCCATCAGGCGGGCGCCGAAGCCGAAGCTGTCGGTGACGCCGCCGCCGTCCTCGCAGATCACGATGCCGCCGCGCGGGCTCACCGTCAGGTTGTCGCCGGCGTCGCCGACCACTTCGGAGGCGCTGGCGTAGATGCAGGTGATCAGCTGGCTGGCCAGGTCCAGCTCCCAGATCGCGCCACGGCCGACATTGCCGCCCGAGGTGTCCATCACATACATCTTGCCGGCGTAGTACCAGATGCCTTCGCCGCGGTTCATGCGCAGCGCGCCCTGGGCCCAGCCCTGCACGAAGGGACCGGCGCAGCTGCTGATCGTCGTGCCGTTGACGGCAGTGGCGGTGCCGCGGTTCTGGTCGGGATTGGCGATGTCCACCCACTCCAGCTCATAGCTCTGGTCCAGCTGGGCCGGTGCGATATTGACGTTGTTCAGGCCCTTGACCTTGGCCATCTGCAGCTTGCCGCCCTGGGCCAGGCTGCCGAGCTTGCCGGGGTGGACATCGGGGATGTAGCGGTAGAAGCCCGATTTGCCCGAGCTGTCCTCGGTCAGATAGGCATAGCCATTGCTCGGGTCGATCGCGACGGCCTCATGGGCAAAGCGGCCCATGCCGATGATGGGTTCGGCGCTGGTCTGGGCCGGATCGGCCGCGCACTCGAACACATAGCCGTGCTTGCGGCCGGCGCTGCTGATGCTGTCGGAGCCGACTTCCTCGCAGGTCAGCCAGGTACCCCAGGGCGTGATGCCGCCGGCGCAGTTGGTGCGGGTGCCGCCGAGGTTGGCGTCGATGCGCACAAAGGCGCCGTCGCGGAACACCAGATTGGTGGTGCCGCCGTTGGAGAAACCGGTGCCGGTGTCATAGACGGCCGGCGCGCCGAAGAAGCTGGCATCGCTTCCGGTGCTGACCTCGTGGTTGCGCACCAGCACCAGCTCGGTGCTGCGACCGACCTTGCGGCTTTGCACCACGCCCATGCCGTCGTGGGCGGCCGGGCAGGCCTTGCCATTGCTCATCGCATCGCCGGTCCAGCCATAGCTCTTGTAGCTGAAGCCGGGCGGCAGCTGCAGCAGCGGCAGGCCGGTCGTCAGGTCGTTGACCGGTGCGATCGGACCGTAGGCGCTGTCCACCAGCACCGTGTTGCCGGCGGCGGCGGCCTCACGGGCATGCAGGGCACCCAGGGTGGCGATGAAAGGCAGGGCGGCCGAGGCCGCGGCGCTTTTCAGCAGGCCACGGCGCGACGGGGAAAACTTGGACGCTAGGGTCAGGTCTTGCTGGCTCATCAGAAATCTCCAGAGATGGCGTTGGCTGTCGGACTTGCTGCCCGGAGGGGGCAGGCAGCGGACGCGATTCTCTGGAGCGCTGATGTCAGCAGTGCGGACGCAACAGGGCCGATCGGACTAGGCCGATACCCCGCTCTTGCGCTGAAGGGTCAGAAGGGGTTGAGCGACTTCTCGCGCCGGTAATGCAGATAGCCGACGCTGGCGCCGCTGCGCAGGCCCACGCCCAGGCGGATGGGCGCCAAGGTGATGCCCTTGTTGCGCTGGTAATTGATGCCGGCGCCGCCGATGTAGTAGAGGCTGCCCTCGACACCGGGGAAGCGCTGGTAGATGGCCGCCGCATTGGGCAGCTTGTAGACCAGGGTGAAGACCTTGGAGGCGTTGGCGCCGGCGTCCAGCCCGATCGACGGGCCGGCCCAGAAGACCCGCGCCGTGGCGCCGCTCTTCATCTGCAGCTGGCCATCGCCATAGCGCAGGCCCACGGTCAGCGCGGCCGAGGCCTCCTCGCCCTTGATATAGGCGTTCGGCCGGCCCTGCTCCTTGAAGGCCTTCTCGATCACCTTGGCCAGGCCCTCGGTGGTGCTGCCGAAGAACTCGGTGGCGGCCTTCAGGATCGAGTCCTCGTCATAGGTCTTGGCCTCGTCCTCGGCGGCCAGCAGGGTGGCCGGGCTTAGCGCCAGGCCGGCCAGGCCCAGCCGAGCCAGAGCGATACGTCGGTCGAGATCGAGAGGGACGGGCATGGTCGGTTCTCCTTGAAGATGGGCGTCGCTGGCGCAGTGTTCCACACTCGGGCGCGCGGTGTCGAACCCCGCCAGAGTGACGGCAGCGTGAACAAAGCCTCACTCCGGCGCTGCGGCTGGCGCCTAAACTGGCGGCCTTGGCATATCGACCCACAAATCCAGCGCCCGGGAGGCTCCGCATGTCCGATCAACCCCAAGCCCGAGTCCGGCCCTCATGAGCGGCAGCGATCTGCCCAAGCTGGCCCGGGCCCTGGAATATGTGGACCTGGCCGCCGCCCTCTATCTGGCCGGCGGCAGCGACCACGCGGCCCGGCTGCTGGCGGCGGCGGCCGAACAGCTGCTCGGCGATCTATGTCGTCTGCTCAACGAACAGGAACAGAACGAGGAGCTGCAGGCCCTGCTGCGCCGCGTCGCCGAGCGCTATGCCGCACCGCGCTTCGATGCGCGCGGCCATGCCCAGGCGCGCGGCAACCAGCAGGCGCTGGCGCGCGCCGGCGAGATGGGCGGGCTGGCCGCCGATGAAGCGCGTCAGGAGACCGCCGCGCTGCTGCGCGCCGCCTGGTATCTGCTCGAATCGATGGGGTTGGAAGCGGTGGCGCCGCAGCGCCTGGAACAGGCCATCGACCGCAGCACGATTCACGGTCAGGACGACATCTGATCTGCTAGCATCAATTGCACCCTTCGTCAGCTTCGGGAGCCCATCATCACCACCGAACGCCGCCACTTCGCCCGCGTCGCCTTCGATACCGATGCGCAGCTGACCACCACCACCGAGCGCCTGGACATCAAGGTGCAGGATCTGTCGCTGAAGGGCGCGCTGCTGCGCCTGCCGCGCGCCGGCGCGGTCGCGGTGGGCGATCCCTGCCTGCTGAACATCAGCCTGGCGCAGATGGAGGTGGGCATCGCGATGGCCGGCGAGGTGGCCCATGTCGAGGGTGAGCATGTCGGATTGCTGTGCCGCAGCATCGACATCGAGAGCATCACCCATCTGCGCCGCCTGCTGGAGATCAATCTGGGCGACGCCGCGCTGCTGGAGCGCGAGCTCAAGGCCCTGATCTCGAGCTGAGCGCTTCAAACTAGGGGCAGGTCTTGCCCCATAGTCCGTTCGGACTAACGCTTCTACGCTGCGCCGCGTCGAGGTGTCATATCGCGCCGCGACGATAGGACAACTTCAGAGGAGCAAAAGACCATGCAAGCCAAACTGACCCTGGCCGCGCTCGCGGCCACCCTGCTGCTGGGCGCCGTGCCGGCCCAGGCCTGGAACACGCTGAACGGCCAGGCCCCCATCATCATCGCCCACCGCGGCGCCTCCGGCTATCTGCCCGAGCACACGCTGGAGGCCTATGCCAAGGCCATCGAGCTGGGCGCCAACTACATCGAGCCCGATCTGGTGATGACCAAGGACGGCATCCTGGTGGCGCGCCACGAGCCCACCATCGGCGCGACCACCAATGTCGCCAGCATCGCCGGCTTTGCCGGGCGCAAGACCACCAAGACGGTGGACGGCGTCGCGACCACCGACTGGTTCGTCGAAGACTTCACGCTGGCCGAACTCAAGACCCTGCGCGCCGTGCAGCCGCGTGCCAACCGGCCGCAGGAGTTCAACGGCCAGTTCCAGATTCCGACGCTGGACGAGGTGATCGCGCTGGCCAAGGCCAAGAGCCTGGAGACCGGCCGCACCATCGGCATCTATCCGGAGCTCAAGCACTCGACCTATATGCAGGGCGTGTCGCAAGGCCTGGGTCTGGACAAGCGCTATTTCGAGGACAAGCTGGTCAGCACCCTGCACGCCGCCTACGGCAACAATGCCGCGGCGCCGGTCTTCATCCAGAGCTTCGAGGTCGGCAATCTGCAGTATCTGAACACCCGCACCGACATCAAGCTGGTACAGCTGGTCGACGCCGACGACGTCAAGCCCGATGGTTCGATGTCCCTGGTCGCGCCCTATGACCAGCCCTTCGACGTCAAGGCCGCCGGTGGTCTGCTGAGCTTCGCCGATCTGGTCAGCAATGTCGGCCTGTCCTTTGTCGCCACCTATGCCGATGGCATCGGCCCCTGGAAACCCTATCTGCTGAAGACCGTGGCCGACGGCGTGGACCGCAACGGCGACGGCGTCGTCAACGGCCTGGACCGCCTGGTGGTCGGCAGCACCGGCGTGATCGAGCAAGCCCACAAGAACGGCCTGTTCGTCCACACCTGGACCATGCGCGACGACGCCGGCATCCTCGGCTTCGAGTCCGGCCAGGCCGAGATCGAGGCCTATCTGCGCCTGGGCGTCGACGGCGTGTTCACCGACTTCACCGACACCGGCGTGGCCGCGCTGGCCGCCGTGCCGGAGCCGCAGACCTATGCCTTGATGACGGCCGGCCTGGCCCTGCTGTGGACGGCCAAGCGCCGTCGCGATCAGCAGAAGAAGTAAAGCTCAGGCCTCGATGAAGCGCCGCAGGATGGCATAGGCCTCCTGCGGCTTGTCGCGCCAGGTGCCGTGACCGGCGCCCGGCACGCTGACGAAGCTGGTCTGCGCTTCCGGCAGCGCCGCGGCGATCTCGCGCGCATCCTCGAGCGGGCAGACCGGATCCTCGTCGCCGGCCAGCACCAGCACCGGGCATTGCGCGCCCGCCAGGCCGGGCCGCAGATCCAGCCCCTTCTTCTCGCCGGCGACGAAGTGCAAGAGGATGTCGATATTGGCCAGCACCCGTTCGCCAGCCTGGGGGTCCAGCGGTTCGCGGGTGTTGTAGAGCTTGCGGCAGGCGGCCCAGTAGGCTTCCCAGCTGGCGGGGTCGGGTCGGGTCCAGAAGGCCTCGGCACAGGCCCGCGCCTGCGGCCCGCCCAGACGCTCGAACATCGCCAGCTTGCGATCCATCCCCATGTGATGGGAGGTGCTGGACAGGATGACCTTGGCCGCATGGCCCGGATGGCGCGCGATATAGCGCTGCGCGACGAAGCCGCCAAAGCTTTGGCCCAGCACGATGGGCTTGACGATGCCCAGCGCGTCCGAGAGCCTCACGATATCGTCGGCCCAGGTATCCAGCGTCCATTCCTCGCGCGGCCGCGCATCGCTGCGCCCATGGCCGCGATGGTCGTAGTAGACGATCTGCGCCAGGTCGGCCAGGGCCGAGAAGCCGGGCTTGAAGGCGCTGTGATCAAAGCCCGGGCCGCCGTGCATGCAGATCAGCGTCGGTTTCTCCCGCATCGCCGGCCCGTCGGGCACCAGGCCCGGACCCTCCACATCCACGAACAAACGCACGCCGCCGCCGATATCAATCCTCATTCCCGACTCCTGGTTGAAGGCCCGCAGTATGCAGGGCAAACCGCAGTGGGTCCCATACCGGCCGCCGCCTAGACTGGGGCCGTTGTGTTCCGACGGAGATGCTGCGATGCGCCTGCTCTGCCATATGCTTCTGCTGCTTTGCCTGGCCGGCGCGACAGCGGCCCAGCCCCCCAGCACGGAGCTGCTGTTCGCGGTCGAGATACGCACCGGTGCGGCCTGGGACGCGGCCAAGCCGCCCGGCGAGCAGGCCAATTTCCGCGCCCACTCCCAGCACCTGGCCCGGTTGCGCAGCGAGGGCCGGCTGGCCATGGGCGCCCGCTATGGCGACAAGGGCCTGCTGGTGCTGAAGGCGGCCTCGGCGCAGGAGGCCCGGGCCCTGATGGACGCCGACCCTTCGATGCAAAGCCGCACCTTCAGCTACGAGCTGCATGAGATGCGGGTCTTCCAGCCAGGCTGGGTCGGCCCGGCGCCGGCGCCCTCCTGAGCCCCTGCTGGGCGATTCCATCCCCGCCGGCCCGATTTCGTCGCATCGTCTGGCGCAGCCCCCGAGCCGGCGCGAGAATCCGCCCATGCCCACCCCGCCCACCCAAGCCACGCTGACCGCCCGGCAGGCCTTTGTGCAGATCTTCAATCTGCGCGTGATTGCCCTGGTGTTCTATTTCTGCTTGCTGATCGCGCTCTCGCGGGCCCTGTCCTGGTACACCAGCAGCGACATGCTGGCCGAGTGGCTTCATTCGCTGGTGCGCTTCACGCGCCAGAACCTGATCACCGGCCTGATGCTGCTGCTGGCGATCGCGCTGGTCGAGGCCTGGCTGGCGCGGCCGCGCCGCCTGCCCATGCTGTGGCGCGGCCTCGCGGTGGCCGGCGCCGCGTTCAGCAGCGCCCTGGTGCGGCATTGGGTGGCCAATCTGGGCGATGCCAGCGCGCAGTTCAAATGGAGCTGGGCCATCTCGACCACCTTGCTGTGGATACTGCTGGGCGGCGTCGCCTATGCCCTGCTGGTGGCGGCGCGCGGCGAGCGCCAGACCCGGCAGCAGCTGCTCGCCACCGCCCGCCAGCACGAGACCCTGCATGCCCAGCAGCTCGAGGCCCAGCTCTCGGCGCTGAATGCGCAGATCGAGCCGCACTTCCTGTTCAACACCCTGGCCAATGTCAAGCGCCTGTACGAGACCGCGCCGGACCGCGGCCGCGACATGCTGGTCAGCCTGATCGCCTATCTGCGCGCCGCCCTGCCCAGCATGCGGCAAAGCGAGTCGACCTTGGGCCAGGAGCTGGAGTTGGTGCGCAGCTATCTGACGATTCTGCAGATGCGCATGGGCGAGCGCCTGAGCTTCGAGATCGAGGCCGAGCCCGGGCTGCTGGCCGCCAGCCTGCCGCCTATGGTGTTGCCGACCCTGGTCGAGAACGCGATCAAGCACGGCTTGTCGCCGCTGCCCGAGGGCGGTCACATCCTGATCAGCGCCCATGCCCAGGCCGGCGAGCTGGCCGTCGAGGTGCGCGACGACGGTCAGGGCTTTGCCGCCAGCGGTGGCTCCGGCGTCGGCCTGGCCAATACCCGCGCGCGGCTGGCCGCCCTGTTCGGCGGCCGTGCCGCGCTGGAGCTGGAGGCGCTGGTGCCGCGTGGCGTCGTCGCGCGGGTGCGGCTGCCGGTCCGGCTGCTGCCGGGGCTGCCTGCCGGAGCGGCCGCATGAGCGCGGTGCTGACGGCCGCGCCCTCCCCGCCCTCGGGGCTGGCCCATGTGCTGGCCTCCTGGCGCTCGATGACCTTGGCCGAGCTGGGCTGGTTCAGCCTGATGGGCCTGCTTTATGGCCTGATCGACCTGAGCAGCCTGGCCTATATCGACGACCATCCGCAATGGTGGCTGGCGCTGACGCGGCAGCTGTTCTCGCCGGCCATCGTGACCCTGCTGCTGATGCTGTTCTGGCTGCCTGCCGCACGCAGCGATCCGGATCATCCGCAGCGCGCCTGGCGCCTGGGCCTGGCCACCCTGGTCGGCTCGATGCTGGCCCTGCTGGTGTTGTGGGGCCTGGTGCGGGTGCTGGACTGGCCCTCGGTCAACGAGCTGATGCGGCAGCGCAAGGGCGAGACCAAGCAAATGCCTGTGCTCTGGAGCCGCTTTGTCGGCGACGGGCTCTCGGCCTTCATTCCCTGCGGCCTGACCGTCGCCCTGTTCGAGATGCAGTCACGCCGCCAGCGCGCCCAGACCCGGCTGCAGCGCCTGCTGCATGAGCAGAGCGTGATGGCACGCCAGGCCATGGCGGCACGGCTGGCCGCGATGCAGGCCCAGGTCGAACCGCAGTTCCTGTTCGAGACCCTGGTCGATATCGAACAGGCCTATGACCGCGCCGACCCGGAGGCGGCGGCTCAGATGGAGCGGCTGATCCGCCATCTGCGCGTGGCGCTGCCGCGGCTGCGCGAGGCCGGCGGCAGCCTGGAATCGGAGGCCGAGCTGCTGGACAGCTATCTGGCCGTGGTGGCCGGTCGCAGCAAGGCGGCAGTGAGCTTCAACGCCCAGTGGCCCGAGTCCCTGAACGGCTGCGCGCTGCCACCGATGCTGCTGCTGCCGCTGCTGCAGCGCGCGCTGCGCCTGGCCGATGGCCTGCCCGGCCGTTGCACCCTGGCCGCCGAGGCCCTGCCTCGCGGCGGCTTGCGCCTGTTGCTGGCCTTTGACAAGCCCGGTCTGTGCGGCGACGACGAGGAATTGCGCGCGCTGGCCGAGCGCGTGCGCGCGCTCAGCGGCGGCCCGGCCCGGCTGATCTGCCGCAGCAGCGAAGACGCCACCCTGTTCACGCTGGAGTTGAACCCATGAGGTCTTTGAGCGCACCGACGGCCGTGGTGGCCGAGGATGAGGAAACACTGCGCCACGAGCTGATCGAACGCCTGGGCCAGCTCTGGCCCGAGCTGGCCATCGTTGGCGAGGCGGCCGATGGCGTCGAGGCGCTGCGGCTGCTGGACCGGCACAAGCCGGATGTGCTCTTCCTCGACATCCAGATGCCCGGTGCCACCGGCCTGGACGTGGCCCGCCAGGTGGCCGGGCGCAGCCATGTGGTCTTCGTCACCGCCTACGACCAGTACGCGGTGGCGGCCTTCGATCAGGGCGCGGTCGACTATGTGCTCAAGCCGCTGGTCGCCGCCAGGCTGTTCACCGCGATCGGCCGGGTCAAGCAGCGCCTGGCCGGCCCGCCGGCCGATCTCGGCGGCGTGCTGAACCAGTTGGCGGCCAGACCCGAGCCCGCGCAGCGCACGCCGCTGCGCTGGATCAATGCCTCGGTCGGCCAGACCCTGAAGCTGATCACGGTCGACGAGGTGCTGTACTTCCAGTCCGACAGCAAATACACCCGGGTCGCGACGCGCGACAGCGAAGCGCTGATCCGCAAGCCGCTGAAGGAGCTGGTCGACGAACTCGACCCGCAGCAGTTCTGGCAGATTCACCGCTCCACCCTGGTCAACGCCGCCGCCGTGGCCGGCGTCACCCGCGACTTCCGTGGCCGCCTGCAGGTCAAGCTAAAGGAAAGCGCCGACACCTTGCTGGTGGCGGAGAGCTACGCTCATTTGTTCAAGCAGATGTAGATCGCATCATGCGGGCTGACCCGCATGGACGGCGCTCCCGACTCCCGCGATATTGCGCGCCACAGCCGACATTCAGATCGCTGGCAAATAGGCAGGGAGACATCATGTTTGGACAAACCTGGGCGCATGCGCGTGCGCTGCTATGGGCTGCACCACTTGGCGCCGTGCTGCTGGGCTGTGGCGGCGGTGGGGACGGTGGCGGCGGTGGGAGCGATACGG
Organism: Paucibacter sp. XJ19-41; assembly: GCF_028462495.1. Lineage (NCBI taxonomy): Bacteria > Pseudomonadati > Pseudomonadota > Betaproteobacteria > Burkholderiales > Sphaerotilaceae > Roseateles > Paucibacter sp. XJ19-41. The sequence continues at coordinate 61,878 of NZ_JAQOWX010000012.1, read as the reverse complement.
TCGTGGTCACGCCCGTCCCTGTCAGCAATACGGCCTCCTATCAGCAGTTTGTCAACACGCGGGCCAGCACCATCACATCCCTGTCAGAGGACCGGGACTTCGCGGACCTACAGCCGATCGGTGCAGCGATCGGCCAGCGACGCATTGTTCAGTTGGGCGAGAGCAGCCATGGCTCGGGCTCGATGAACAAGGTCAAGACGCGGCTCATCAAGTACCTGCATCAGCAGCAAGGCTTCAACGTCATCGCATTCGAGAGCTCGACCTTCGGCTGCAACCTCAGTCTTGAGGCGCAGTCCGCCTTGACGCCATCCGCCTTGATGGCCAGCTGCGTCTTCGGGGTTTGGCACACGCGCGAGGTCGAAGCGCTGTTCAGCTACATCAAGCAGACCCAGCTCAGCGACCGGCCCCTGCGACTCAGCGGCTTCGATGTGCAGGTCAGCAGCGCCAATGAGACGGCGGCCACGCTGCGGGTGTTTTTCGAAAGCCATCTTGACGCGCTGCAGGCCCAGCCGCGCGACGCAGTGATTGCCGCAGCGGTGGAGGCCAACCGAAGCCAAGGGGACGGCCGACTCTGCTTCACCGGCGCCGACGCTGCTTGCCAGCGTATTCGAGACGCCTATGCGAGCCGGGTCAGTGCCCTCGACACCGCCATCAGCATCGCACAGGCACAGTCCGGCAAACCCGGTGCGCTGGCCGGCTTGGTACTGCTGTCACTGCGACATGCGCTGGACATGAACTTCGCCGACGCCAACAAGACCAGCCGAATGTTCGAGACCCGGGACCTGGGCATGGCCCGCGTGCTCACGGGCCTGGCCGAGCGGCTCTTTCCCGAAGACAAGATCATGGTCTGGGCCCACAACGCCCATATCGCCGAGGACTACCCGCAAGAATCCCTGCGCAACGCCAATGAGGCGGTGATGGGCATGCATCTGCATCAGCGCTGGGGCGATCAGCTCTACACCATTGGCCTGTACATGGTCGGTGGGCAACAGGCGGACAACAACCGCGCGGTCACCGCCGTGACGCCGCATAAGCCCGACTCGCTGGAATCCCTGTTCGCTCCCCTGCCCCATGTCGCCAGCTTCCTGCCGCTGCCCAAGCAGGATCTGGCCGAGCCCGGAGACGACTGGCTGCATGGTCTGAGCATCCACAAGTTCTGGGGTCGCTACGAGTATCGCGCCCGGCTGGCCCAGGCCTATGACGCCTTGCTGGTGATCAGGGAGTCGCAGGCGCCGGTCTACATCGGCGGCAACTGACGGCTCGCTCGGGTGGTCTCGCGGCCAGCCGGTCGCTATGGCGCCGGCGCCTTGGCGGGAAGCGGCGGGTAGGCAGGGCTGCCGAGGGCGCGGTCGCGCTCGATGACGGCGAGCGTCCTCTCGATGAAGCGCTGCAGCGCTGCGTCCGGTAGGAAGCCGGCCCGGCCTTCGGTGTTGAAGCGTTGCAGCAGCCCCAGCAGTTCGGCGTCCTGCTTCATCTGCTGGGCTGACAGGCCCTGCAGCCTGAGCAATCGCACCCGCGCGACCCAGCGCAAGGTGTCGAGCAGATAGACCCGCAGTGTGGGCTTCAAGACCGGCTTGCCATGGCCGGGAATGATCCAGGTGCGCTCGTCCCCCAGCGCCAGGATGGCCAGCATGGCCTCGGTGAAGCCGGCCACGCCGCCGGCATAGAAGGTCGGATGCCAGCTGCCGTCGTACAGATCGCCCACGAACATCCAGTGGCCAGCCGGGTCGAAATACACATGGTCGGTCGCGCTGTGGGAACGCAGCGTCAGCGAGCGAACCGTCTCCAGGGCCAGCGGCGGCGTCAGCAGCCCGGCACCCTGGGCGACGAAGAACTCGTTGCCACCGGTGTGGTCCTCATGGTTGTGGGTGTTCAGGATGTAGACCGCAGCCGGACTGAAGCGCTGCTGGACCAGCTGCTGCAGCGAGGCGAGGTTTTCCCGCTTGGGGCTGGGGTCGATCAGGATCACGCCCGCCGGGGTCTGGATGAGGCCGATATTGGTGTTGTAGTCGGCAGCCTTGAGGACATGGGCGGCACCACCCAGCGACTCCAACGTGAACAAGCTGGCAGCGCTGGACTTGGGCTCCGCTTGCGCGCAGGCCCAGCCGCCGGCCAGCAGCATGGCAAGCAGGCTGCGCCAAAAGCCCCTGCCAAACGGTGCGCCGGCGCTCATGGCCTGGAGGCTGCTGGCGCCTCGGCCTGGCTCTCGATCCATTGCTTGTCGGGCAGGGCGCGGTAGCCGGCGCTGCCCAGATCGCGGTAGAAGAGCACGCGCTTGAATGGCCACTCCCGCGCCAGCCAGTCGCGCACCGCACGGTCCACCTCGCCGGCCAGGCCGCTGCCCAGCTCGCTCTCGCGCACAAAGTAATTCATCATCGCGTCGTAACCGCGCTTCTCGGCGGACCAGACATAGACCCGCCCCAGCGCGCGCTGCTGCGCCGGGTCCAGGATCAGATAGGCAAAGCCGCGTGCCATCTCGAACTGGCGCTGGTAGTAGCCCGCCTCCACCTGGGCGCGCTCGGGCGTCATAGCCGCCGCCCACTGGCCGCCGGGGTAGACATCCTGATCCAGGTGCCGCACGCTGCCAGCGATCACCTCATGGTCCAGCGCGCTGTCGCGCAGTTGCAGTGGTCGCAGCACGAAGCGCTCGCTCACCAGCGGTTTGGGCAACTTGAAGTCGTGCGCCACCAGGGCCGGTTCGGCCCGCGCCGTGCCGCCCAGCAGCGCGGCACCGGTCAGCAGCAGACATGCCAGCAGTTTCGTCATCACTTGACCTCCTTAGATTTGTAGGGCGGCGCGAGTGTCATCAAGAGCCGGCGGCCCGCCAAGCGGCATCGGACGAAACAGGCTCGATTGCGACGAAACGCGCAAACACTGGGACAGGCTGTCTGTCATGCAGCAAGCTCCGCTCTTACAGTGGCGCACTCCCTCGCCAAGCCCCGCCATGCCCGAACGCCGCCCCCTGCTGATTGCCGGCCTGCTCGCCGCCTGCCTGCCTCACCCGAGCCGGGCCGATGTTCCTGTCAAACCACCCCCCAACCTGATACGCCTCGATGAGCGCTGGCTTACCGCCGGCCAGCCCTCGGCCGCATGGCTTGCCACGTTGAAGCCGCAGGGCATAGACGCCGTGCTCTATCTGGCCCCGCCGACGGTCGGCGACGCCTTGGCGGCCGAGCCCGACATCTTGCGCGACCAAGGACTGCTCTTCGTCAATGTGCCCGTGGTCTGGGGCCACCCCAGCGCGGCCGACTATCGAAGCTTCGAACGCCAGATTCGCAGCTGGCGAGCCCAGCAGCTGTCGGTGTTGGTTCATTGCCAGGTCAATATGCGGGCGTCCGTCTTCAGCTTTCTGTACCGGGTGATCAACGAGGGCGCGGTTCCCGAAGAAGCCTGGACCGCAGTCAGCCGGGTCTGGACGCCCTCCGGGCCTTGGAAGCGCCTGGTGCAGGAACTGCTGGCGGCGCACGGGATCGTCTTCGACCCGTTCTGATCAGACCGTCCTGGCAAGAGCCGCGTTCGCGGCGGTGAAGCGACGGCTTCACGCCATGGCCGGCCATTGCCAGTCCAGCGCCAGACCCGGTTGCTTCATCAGCATGGCTACATGGCCGTCGATGATGCGGGTCAGGAGCAGCGCGCCCTCCCGGTCGGCCGCGCTGCAATCGAACAGCAACAGGCCATCGCGACTCTCCATGCGGCACAGGCCGGCATCGAACTGCACCTCGCCCCGGCTGGCATCGAACTGCACCGGCACCCGGCGGCCGAAATGCTTGCAGAGCTTGAACAGGAAGGCGTCGGCCCGCTCGGTGGCAATGTGGCTGTTGGCGATGATCATGGGCTAGACAGGGTGGACTTCGTTGCAGGGAATCGGGGGACGCAGCAGGCCGTCAACCAGCAGACGCGGCCGGCCGCGCGAGCAGGGCTCGACCCGGGCGTCGATGCCATAGACCTGGGCCAGCAGCGCCGGCGTCAGCACCCGGCCCGGCTCGCCATACGCCACCCGGGTGCCGGCGGCCAGCACCAGCACATGGTCGCAATGCCGCAGCGCCAGCTCCAAGTCGTGCAGCGCCAGCAGCACGATGACGCCGCGGCGGCGCGCGTCCTCGCGCACCGCCTCCAGCACCGCCAGCTGCCAGAACAGGTCGAGCGCGCTGGTCGGCTCGTCCAGCAGCATCAGCCGCGGCCGGCGCGCCAGTACCTGGGCCAGCGCCATCATCTGACGCTGCCCGCCGGACAGCGTGTCCAGCCGCGCCATCGCCAGGGGCCTCAGGGTCAGCCGATCCAGCACCTCCTCGATGCGCGCCTCGGCCTCGGCGCGCCCCACGCCGCTGGCCAGCACGCCGCCCAGCAGCAGCTCGTAGGCCGCCAGGCCGGTTTCCTGGGGCAGGAGCTGCGGCAGCAGCCCGATCAGACGGCTGCGCCGCAGCGGCGCCAGCGAACCCAGGGCCTGGCCATCCAGCTCGACCCTGCCCTGCGCGGGCAGCAAGCCGGCCAGCGCATGGATCAGCGTCGATTTGCCCGCGCCGTTAGGGCCGACGACGGCGGTCAAGGTGCCGGCTTCCAGCGGGCCGGCATCCAGCCCGGCGATGACGCGGCGCGCGCCGCGCCGCACCTCCAGCGCTTGCACCTGCAGGCTCATGCGGACCTCCGCTGGCGCAGCAGCAGCGCCATGAACACCGGCACGCCGACTAGGGCGGTGACGATGCCGATAGGGATCACCAGGCCGGGCACGATGGCCTTGCTGGCGATCGAGGCCAGCGACAGCATCAGCGCGCCGGCCAGCATGCTGGCCGGCAGCAGGAAGCGATGCTGCTCGCCGACCAGCAGCCGCGCTATGTGCGGGCCCACCAGACCGACGAAGCCTATCGTGCCAACGAAACACAGGGCCAGCGCGCTCAGCAGGCTGACCTCGACCATCACCCGCCAGCGCAAGGCCTCCACCTGCACGCCCAGGCTGGCTGCCTGGGCCTCGCCGCCGCGCAGCAGGGTCAGGGCCCAGGCATGCCGCATCGCGCTGGCCAGCCCCAGCAGCGCCGCCGCACCGACCATGCCCACATGCCACCAGTCGGCCCGGTTCAGGCTGCCCATCGACCAGAACACCAGTTGATCCAGGGTATTGGCGTCGGCCAGGAACTGCATCAGCCAGACCAGGGCCTCCAGCGCGAACAGCATCGCGATGCCGAACAGCACCAGGGTCTGGCCGCCACCGCCATGCCAGCGCGCCAGCAGCAAGGTCAGCGTGGTGACCAGCAGCGCGCAGGCAAAGGCCAGCAGCGGCACGGTAGCCAGGGTCGGCAGCCCCGGCAACTGCGGCTGCAGCACGATGCCGATGGCCGCGCCCAGGGTCGCCGCAGCGGCCAGCCCCAGGGTGAAGGGACTGGCCAGCGGATTGTTCAGCACCGTCTGCATCTGCGCCCCGCCCAGGCCCAGCGCGCCACCGACCGCCAGTGCCATCAGCGCATAGGGCAGGCGCACATCGAAGACGATGACCCGCTCGCCCAGTGACAGCGTCTCGGGCCACCAAAGGCCGCGCAGCACCTGAAGAAAACCCAGGCCTGACGGGCCGGTGGCGATGTCGGCGCACAGGCTGAAGACCAGCCCGGCCAGCAACAGCGCGATCAGCAGCAGGCGCCGACGGTTCTGGCGGCGGTACTGGCGGGCCAGCGGCCCCAGCGTGGCCGGCGCACTCATCGCGGCGAGGTCCAGTAGGTGCCGGTCAGCGTGATCGGCTGGAAGCGGCGGTAGTAGTCGGCCAGGGTCGCCTGCGGATCGATGTCGGCGAACAGGGCCGGATGCAGCCACTTGGCCACCGCCTGCAGCGCCGCTGGGTTGCTGGCCAGGTAATTGAAGTGATGCCAGACCGCATGGGCACGCCCCGAGCGCACCGCCTGCAGCTGGGCAATGCCGGGCCGGCGCAGGCTGCGCAGCAGGCTCTCGGCGGCCACGTCGGGCTCGATGCCGGCGCCCAGTGCGATGGTCGGCGCGCCCCTTGCCACCGAGGCCGGATTGCCGATGGCGGTGCCGATATAGACCTCGGGCTGCCGCGTCAGCAGCCACTCCAGCGAGACCGTTCCATGCACGCCCGGCACCAGATCGGCGGCGATATTGCGCCCGCCGGCGGCCTCGATGAACAGACCCATCATGCCGTGCGTCAGCGTCTCGCAGCAGCCGGCCGCCAGCCCGACCCGGCTGTCGAGGAACACCGTGGGACGCTGCTTGACCCGCGCGATGCGGCTGCGCACCTTGTCCATCTCCTGGCGATGCCATGCCAGATAGGCGGCCGCCTCGGCCTCGCGGCCGAGCACGCGGCCCAGCAGCTTGATGCTGCGCGCCGTGTCCTCCAGCGGGTTCTTGGTGAAGTCCACATAGACCACGCTGATGCCTGCGGCCTGCAGCCGCGCCAGGGTCGCCGCATCGTTGACATCGGGGCCATGGCCGCGCAGGCTGAAGATCGCCAGATCCGGCTTCAGGGCAATGGCCTCCTCGACACTGAAGCTGGCCCCGCCGCGCCCCAGCCGCACCACGCGCTGCAGCGCCGGGAAGCGCTGGCGGTAGAGCTCGTAACCGGCCGGATCCAGGCGCTCGAAATCCTCCAGCATCCCGACCACCCGCCCGGGCAGCGTGCTGCCCTCCAGGATCGCCAGCGCCGACAGCATGCGCCCCTCGCCCAGGATGATGCGCTCGACCTTGTCCGGCAGGCTCACGCTGCGGCCCGCCAGATCGACCACGGTGGTGGCGCCCTGCGCCGACGCGACGGTGAGCGACAGGAGCAGGGCCGCAGCCCGCACGAAAGCTCGCAAGATGGCCCGCATGCTCAGTAGCGCCAGTTCAGTTCGATGCGCAGATCGCGCCCCGGCTCGGCATAGCCCAGCACCTTGCCCTGCCAGCCGTTGTAGGCATAGGTCGCCTGGTCGAAGTACTGCTTGTCGAACAGATTGCGCACCGCGAAGTTCACGCGCAGCCGATCATCTTCCAGCGGCAGCCAGCCCAGCTGCAGGTCGTGCACGGCATGGCCGGGCTTGCTGGCCGGGTCCACCGAGCCCACAGGCTGGTAGCGCAGGGACTCCACCTTACGGCCCTGCCATCCCAGCTCCAGGCCCAGCTTCGGCAGGCGGTAGCTCAGCGCCGCAGTCCAGGTGCGGCCGGTGCTGACGCCCAGGCCCAGGTCGCCATCGCCGAGCGCCCGCCCCGCCAGCTCCGGCCGGGCTTCGGCCACCGCCATGCGGCCGCTCCAGTCGCCGCGCCGATAGCTCAGCGCCAGCTCATAGCCGTCGACGCGAGCGGTGCCGGCGTTGTCGCGGCAGCCGACCCGCAACTCGCAGGCCAGGCTGGTGATGAAGTTCTCGATCTTCTGGCGATAGACATTGCCGCTCAGCAGCAGCCCCGCAGCGCCGAACTCGAAGCCGATCTCGCTGTTGCTGGCACGCTCGGGATCGATCTCGGCAACGTTTTTCCACTGCGCGATGTCGAGCATGAAGGCCTCCTTCAAGCCGACACCGCGCAGGGCGCGTGCATGCCCGGCCTTCAGCAGCAAGCCGTCCAGCACCTGCCAGCGCAGCGAGGCGCTCGGGCTCAGCCCCCGGCTGGCGAACTGCTGGCCATGGTTGTCGCTGTAGCCGTAGTCGTCATAGCGCACACCGGCCGACACATCGACCCGTCCCAGGTCCAGCGAGCCCTCGACATAGGCGCCCGCCACGCGCGAGCGCTCGCGGCCGCTGCCGGTGTTGTTGAAGCGGTTCTGGATCTTGAGCGCGGCCGACGCGTCGCTGCGCCAGTTGAGGCCGTACTTCAGTTCATGGCGCCCCAAGGCGCGCTTCAGCCCCAGGTCGAAGCCCTGGGTGTCCAGCCGCTCGCCGTAGTTGCGGCCGGCCTTGGTCGTGCGGTCGGTAGCCACCTCGGTGCGGTAGAGCTGGGCCTCCAGCGCGCCCAGCCCCAGCCAGTCACCCGCCTCGTAGCGCAGCGAGGCGGTATCACGCGCCAGTTGCTGCGGAATCGGGTCGTTGGGCACCACCGGATGCGCGAAGCCCACCATATTGGCGCGGGCATTGCGCACCCCATCGTCGACGCTGCGCTGCCAACTCGCCACCAGGCGCCGGTCGGCCCCGAGGGCCAGACCCAGCTTGGCCAGGTAGTGCTCGCGCTTGCTGGCCGAATCCGCGACGGTCTGGCCCTGGCCGTCGCGATAGTCCTCGGTCGTGACCCGGCTGGCGGCCACCAGCAGGTCGAGCTCCTCGGTCTGGCCATAGGCATTCAGGCTGCCGCGCCAGCCCTTGTTGCTGAAGGCGCCGGCGCTGCCGCTGGCGCCCCATGACTGGCCCGGCCGCAGCAGATCGGTCGCATCGACCGTGTAGAGGCGGATCGCGCCGCCCAGGGCGCCGGGGCCGGCGCTGGCGGCGGCCGTGCCCTTCTCGACCTCGATCGCGCGGATCAGCTGCGGGTCGATCACCAGCGCGGTCTGGTGGTGATAGACCTTGCCGTTCTGCTGGGCGCCGTCGATGCTCAGGCTCAGCATCGACTCCTCCATGCCACGGATATAGACCTTCTGCGCAAAGGCGCTGCCACCGCCGCCGACCGAGATCTCGGCATCGGCGCGGTAGATGTCACTCAGGTCGCGTGCCTGGCGCTGCTCCAGCTGCGCGCGATTGACGGTGTCGTCCTGCGTCGAGGTGCGGGCGCTGACCTTGACGACGGGCAGCTGGTTACGCTCTGCCTCGGCGTGGACCAGCCCGCACAGGGGCAGCAGGCTCAGCAGCAGATTCAGGCGAAAGGGGGGCAAGCGTTTCATGGTCGGATGGGCGGTGATGGCTGCGGCACGGCAGACTTATAAATAGGAATCGTTATCATTCATTATCTTTTTATTGCCGCAGCCCGTCCTTTGCGGCGCGCAACAAATGCTTTGCGAAACGCCCGACCACGACATCCGCATCCCCATCCCCGCCGAGCAGGACCTGTCGCTGCGCGGCCATTTCCTGCAGGAGGAGCTACGCGGCAGCCTCGCCCTGCACGGTGCGCAGCTGCAGGTGCTGCGGGCCACGGACCAGACTTCGCTGATCGAGCCCGGGCTCAAGCTGATCGTGATGCTGCAGGGGCAGATGGAGATCGCCAGCGCGGGCTTCGAGCAACGGCTGACAGGTGATCGCCCGCAATGCGTGCTGCTGTCCCTGCGCGAGCCGGTACGCCTGCGGCGACGCATCGCACGCAGCGGCCCGCTGCAGCAACTGGTGCTGGACATCGGACCGCGCTGGTTTGCCGAGGGCGGCCTGGATCAGTTGCCAGGCTTCCGGCAGGTCGAGTCCTTCTGCCAGCGCCATGGCGCTCTGGCCCAGTTGCCCGATGGCCGGCGCGCAAGCACGCTGGGCCGTCTGCTGATGGCGCATTGCCAGCCCTCACAGCCATTCCAGAGGTTGCAGCGCGAGGCCCTGGCGTTGCAGCTGATCCGCGAGGCCCTGCCGGCGCTCAACGGAGGGTACGCGGTCCATGCGAATCCTCAGGCGCAGCGAGTCGAGGCCCTCACCGGGTTGCTGCATGCGGGCTCGGCGGATGACTGGACGCTGGCGCGCATGGCGGGACATCTGGCGACCAACACCACCTCGCTGCAGCGCGCCTTCCGCGAGCGCCACGGCCAGAGCATCGGCCAGTACCTGCGCCGGCTGAAGATGGAGCGCGCCCATGCGGCGCTGCTGCGCGGCGCCCGCGTCATCGACGCTGCCGCCCTGGCCGGCTACGACAATCCGGCCAATTTCGCGACCGCCTTCCGGCGCAGCTATGGCCTGTCGCCGCGCGAGCTCAAGCCCGCAGCGCCCGGACAACACCCGGCACCATGAGTCGCTGCACCCCAAACAGGTGCTCGTCGACAGCGTACAGGACGCCGAGTTCTCGAACCCCAGCGGCTTGCGCACTCGATGAAGAGGGCATGAAGCGTCGGCAGCCGCCGGCACCGACCAGCAGCCCCTAAGGCAGCAAGGCCGGCAGCACGTTCTGCACCAGCAAACCCATGCTCCGGCTCTCCTGCTGCGGCGCCTGGGCAACGTTGTGCTGGTTCAGCATCACCACGCTGAAGTCCCGGCCCGGCAGGGTCAGCACGAACTGACCGCCATAGCCCCAGGCCAGCTGGAAGGCCTGCCCGCCCTGCTGCCCCAGCCACCACAGATAGCCATAGTCCGTGATCGCCAGGCCACCGAGCGGATTGCTGCGCGAGATCTGCGACCGGCCCGCCGCAGCCATCCAGTCGGCGGGCACCAGCTGCTGCTGTTGCCAGCGACCGCCCTGCTGCCACAGCAGGGCCAGTTTCGCCAGGTCGCGGGCGCGCAGCTGCAGATCGGCCGCGCCGTTATGGTAGCCGTCAGCCAGCCTGGCCCATCCCCAACGTGCGATGCCCAGTGGCGCGAACAGCTTTTGCGCCGCGTATTGCTCGGTGCTGACGCCGGCGGCCTTGCTGAGAATCACCGACAGCAGATGGCTGGTGCCTGAGTTGTAGGAAAAGCGCTGGCCGGGAGCATCGACCGCTTCGCGCTGCAAGACATAGCGGGTCGGGTCGGGCGAAAGCACCCAGTCGTTGTAGCCGGCCGCCGTGCTTTCGTCCCAGCGCAGCCCGGCAGTCATGGTCAGCAAGTCGCGGATGCGCAGGCCCGGCTTGTTGGCCAGCAGGGCGCCGTAGTCGGCGGCCAGATAGTCGGCAATGGGCTGATTGATGCTGGCAATCGTCCCCTCGGCCACCGCAATGCCGATCAGCGTGGCCGTCACGGTCTTGGTGACGGAGCGCAGCTGCAGCAGGTCGTCGGCGCCCTTGCCGTTGTAGTAGGCCTCGCCCACCAGGGGCGCCGCGGCGCAGCAGCAGCATTCCGTAGAGCCCGGGCAGCTCGCGCCCGGCCTGGAAGGCCTGATCCAGCTGGGCCTCGGACAGCCCCGCCGCAGCGGCGCCGCTGTGAGGCCACTCGGCCGACGCAGCCGCCCGCCATTCAATCGGCGCGGTAGCGACCGGCGGGGCGGCACTGCCCTCGCCACTGCCACCACCGCCGCCACAGGCGCAGAGCAGCGCCAGGGATATCAGCCATGCATAGCGTTTCATAGGGACCGCCACTCCATTTGCCTGGCTCGATTCTCCGCGTCGCCCCGGCTTGCGCACAAGACCGGCCGGGGCGGCATTTACCCTGGCCACGCACTGTCACCAAGATGACCGCCCCCCTCAATGCCGGCCGCGCACAATCAACCCGCCAGCCAGCCGGAGACAAAACATGAGCGAGCCGCAGCAAAGCCACTACCGCATCTGCCCTCTGTGCGAGGCCTGCTGCGGGCTGGAGATCGTGACCGAGGGGGCCAAGGTCATCAGCATTCGCGGCGCCGCGCAGGATGTCTTCAGCCATGGCTATATCTGCCCCAAAGGCGTGTCGCTGAAAGACCTGCACGAAGACCCCGATCGGCTGCGCACGCCGCTGATCAAGAACAGCGCCGGCGAGTTCGTCGAGGCCAGCTGGGACGAGGCTTTCGCCGAGATCGAGCGCCGCCTGCTGCCAATACTCGACACGCACGGCCGCGACGCGGTGGCCGCCGTGATCGGCAACCCCAGCGCCCACAAGATAAGCCTCTTGAGCTACTTCCCGCGCCTGGTCAAGGCCCTGGGCACGCGCAATGTGTTCTCGGCCTCGACCCTGGACCAGATGCCCAAGCAGCTGTCCAGCGGCCTGATGTTCGGTCACTGGCTGTCGGTTCCCGTGCCCGATATCGAGCGCTGCGACTACCTGCTGATGCTGGGCGCCAACCCCATGGTCAGCAACGGCAGTCTGTGGACCGTGCCCGACTACCGCGGCAAGGCCAAGGCCATGCGCGCGCGGGGTGGCCGCATCGTCGTGGTCGATCCGCGCCGCAGCGAGACGGCGGCCCAGGCCGATGAGCATCTGGCGATCCTGCCCGGCGGCGATGTCTTCCTGCTGCTGGGCCTAGCCCACACGATGTTCGATGAGGGCCTGCTGCGGCTCGGCCGGCTCTCGCCCTATGTCCAGGGCCTGGCCGCGCTGCGCCAGGTCTTGCTGGACTATCCGCCCGAACGCATGGCCGCCGGCTGCGGCATTGACGCCGCCACCCAGCGCCGCCTGGCCCGCGAGCTGGCGCTGGCGCCGCGCGCTGCCGTCTATGGCCGCATCGGCACCTGCACCCAGCGCTTCGGCACGCTCAACAGCTGGCTGGTCGATGTGCTGAATGTGCTGATCGGCCAGCTCGACGCGCCCGGCGGTGCGATGTTTCCGAAGGCGGCCGCCTTTGCCGCCAACACGCTGGGCCAGCCCGGCAGCGGCAAGGGCATCAGCACCGGCCGGCGCCGCAGCCGGGTCTCGGACGCGCCCGAGGTGTTCGGCGAACTGCCAATCACCGTGCTGGCCGAGGAAATCGAAACCGCCGGCGAGGGTCAGGTGCGCGCCGTCATTGCGATCGCGGCCAATCCGGTCTTGTCGGCGCCTAACGGCCCGCGCCTGGCCGCCGCGCTCGACAGCCTGGATTTCATGCTGAGCCTGGACATCTATCTGAACGAGACCAGCCGCCATGCCGATGTGATCTTGCCCGGGCTGTCGCCGCTGGAGGACCTGCATTACGACCTGGCCTTCCCGCAGTTTTCCTACCGCAACCATGCGCGCTTCTCCGGCCCGGTGTTCGACAAGCCGGCCGGCCAGCCCGAGGAATGGGAGACCTTGCTGCGTCTCACGGCGATGATCGAAGGCCGCGACTGGCGCGGCGATTTGCAGGCGCTCGACGATGCCGCGATTGCGGCCGATGTGCAGCGCCTGGCCGGCGCCCATGCGGCAGCCGTGCTGCAAGCGCTGACGCCCTGGCGCGGCCCGGAGCGCCTGGTCGATCTGGCGCTGCGCAGCGGGCCCTATGGCGACGGCTTCGGCAAGAACCCGCAAGGCCTGACCCTGGCCAAGGTGCGCGCCGCGCCGGGCGGCATCGATCTGGGCGAGCTGCAGCCGCGCATCCCCGAGCTGCTGCGCACACCCTCGGGTTGCATCGAGCTCGCGCCGCCTTTGCTGCTGGACGATCTGGGCGCTGTCGATGCGGCACTCGAAGCACCAGTGCCCGAGTTGCTGCTCATCGGGCGACGCGATGTGCGCTCGGGCAATAGCTGGATGCACAACCTGCCGACACTGGCCAAGGGTCCGGAGCGCTGCACCCTGCTGGTCCATCCCGACGATGCCAAACGCTACGGCCTCAGCGAGGCGGGCATGGCCCGGCTCAGCAGCGCGGCGGGCGAGTTGCAGGTGCGGGTGGCACTGAGCGCGGAGATGCGGCCCGGCGTCGTCAGCCTGCCGCATGGCTGGGGCCATGACCTGGCCGGCAGCCGGCTCTCGCTGGCGGCGCAGCGGCCGGGCGTCAATATGAATGCGCTGCTGGACGAGGGGCTGCGCGACCCGCTGTCGGGCAACGCCGTGCTCAGCGGTGTGGCGGTGCGTTTGGCACCGGTCTCAATCAGTTGAGGGCAATGGCGAACTGCTGTGGTATGCTCGGCGCATAGATACGCACAAGACCGTTTCTTCAAGGTCTTCAATCTGCAGCCCCGCATGATCGTTCGCGAGCGGCTCGCTTCAGTTTCAACTCCCGTTTGACTGTTCTTGAGTGTTTCTGTCCTCGCCGGCCATGTGGCTGCGAGGTGGTTTTTTAATTTGTTTCCAAAGGAACACATCATGACGACTATGCAAACTGGCACCGTGAAATGGTTTGACGACGGCAAGGGCTTCGGCTTCATCACGCCGGAAGACGGCTCCAAGGACCTGTTCGCCCACCACAGCGAAATCAAGAACAACGGCGGCTTCCGCACTCTGGCTGAAAACCAGAAGGTGGAATTCGAAGTCAAGCAAGGCCCCAAGGGTCTGCAAGCTTCGAACATCCGCGGCCTGTAATTGGCTGTCGATGGTGACGCGTGAGCGTCACCTGCTTTGATCGCTTCAAAGCCAAACGGTGGGCCGGCTCAACCCGGCCCACCGTGCTTCAAATACCTGCCAAGACCATAAAAAGAAACCGGCAAGTACACAGCGGGCGGCCTCCCAAGCCAATGCCCTGACCTCTCGAGGTCACAAACCACCGAACACCGTCGATGAACACCCATGCGCCAGCTTTGCTGATGCGGCAGGTCTTCATTCGAGCGTTCAATCCCTTATCGCGCCGAGACACAGCGTCCTGGCGCACACCTCCATGAAAAATATGCACAAGAACAGCATAGAGGTGGGCAAGTACCTTGTCTCACCGATGATCAAACCCCAAGCCGATGGCAGCTTTGCCGCCTCGGTATCGATACGCTCCGGCCGCGGCATGGCCAGCCATGACCGCGTGATGCGCTTCACGCCACGCTTCATCAGCGAACGTGCCGCCCTGCGCTACGCCACCAACGAAGGTCTGGCCTGGGTGCGCACGCACTGAGGCCCAGGTCCTGGCTTCAAGCCGGCAAACGAAATGCCGGCAGCTGCCAGCCCCAGGCCAGCGCGCCGAGCCGGATGCCGGCCACAGCGGCCAGCCCGATGCCGAAGGCCCAGGGGCGCGGCAGGCCCAGGCGCTGCAGCAGCAGATAGGCGACGATGCCGGCGATCGCTGCCGAGGCATAGATGTCCTTGCGCAGCAGCAGCGGCACCTGGCCGCTGAGCACATCGCGCAGCACCCCGCCGCCGACACCGGTCATCGTACCCAGCAGCACGATGACGATGCCGCGCAGGCGCCGGGCCTCGGCCAGCTGCGCACCGCAGAGCGCGAACAGCGCTAGCCCCAGCGCATCGGCCACCAGCAGCGACTGCATCGGCACGACAAACCAGCGCACCCATAAAGTGGTCGCCAGCGCCGCCGCCGCAATCACATAGAGATAGCGGACATCGCTCATCCAGAAAATCGGATGACGGCCCAGCAGCAGGTCACGCAAGGTGCCGCCGCCGACGGCGGTCAGCGCCGCAAAGACGATGACGCCGACCGGGTCCAGGCCCAGATGGCCGGCCGCCAGCGCCCCACTGACCGCGAACACCGCGACACCGAGCAGATCCAGCAGATAGAGCACCGACATCGCCGCACCATGGCTTCAAGAGCAATGGGCGGCAATGTATCAGCCCAGGCCGCCCCCCAGCACCTTGTAGAGCTGCACACCGTTGAGCAGCTTGGCCAGGCGCACCTGCAGCACCGCCTGCTGGGCGGCGAAGCTGGCGCGCTGGGCGTCGAGCAGCTCCAGATTGTTGGAGGCGCCGTTGGCATAGCGCAGCTCGACCAGCTTCAGGCGCTGGCCCTCGGCCTCGGCCTGTGCCTGCTGCGCCTGCAGCTGCTCATCCAGCGTGGCGCGGCCGGCCAGTGCGTCGGCGACTTCGCGGAACGCGGTCTGCACCGCCTTTTCGTACTGCGCCACCGCAATGCCCTGGGCGGCCTTGGCGGCCTCCAGATTGGCGCGGTTGCGGCCGGCATCAAACAGCGGCATCAGCGCCTGCGAGGTGAAGGTCCAGGCAGTGTTGCTGAACAGCTCGGACAGCTGGCTGCTGGCCGTGCCGAGGCTGGTGGTCAGCGTGATGCTGGGGAAGAAGGCAGCGCGCGCGGCACCGATATTGGCGTTGGCAGCGATCAGCTGCTGCTCGGCCTGCAAGACATCGGGGCGCGTCACCAAGACCTCAGACGGCAGACCGGCCGGCACATCGGCCAGCTGCAGCGCGGCCAGCGCCTGTCCCTGCGGCAACGCCGCCGGCAGCGGCTGGCCCAGCAGCAGCACCAGCGCGTTCTGGTCCTGATCGCGCTGGCGCTGGGTTTGGGCGACGGTGGCGCGCGCGGCTGCAGCGGCCGACTCGGCGCTGCTGAGATCCAGCGCCGAGGCCGCGCCGACCTCGTAGCGCAAACGGGTCAGGCGCAGGCTGTCCTCACGCGTGGCCAGGGTCTGGCGGGCCAGCGCCAACAGCTCCTCATCGGCCTGCAGGGCCAGATAGCTGGAGGCCACACCGGAGACCAGGGCGATCTGCGCGGCGCGGCCGCCTTCGACCGTGGCCAGATAGCGGGCCATCGCCGCGTCGCTCTGGTTCTTGATCTTGCCAAACAGGTCCAGCTCGAAGGCGGTGATCTGCAGGCCGGCCTGGTAGTTGCGCGTGCTGCCGCCGTCGGCGGTCGGCTGGCGGCTGCCGGACAGGCCGACACCGACGGTCGGCAGGCGGTTGGCGTCGGCCACACGGGCCAGCGCCCGCGCCTGCTCGACATTGAGCAGCGCCACGCGCAGATCGCGGTTGTTCTGCAGCGCCAGCTTGATCAGCTCGGCCAGCCGTGCATCGCCGGCATAGAACTGCNGCGTCGGCCACACGGGCCAGCGCCCGCGCCTGCTCGACATTGAGCAGCGCCACGCGCAGATCGCGGTTGTTCTGCAGCGCCAGCTTGATCAGCTCGGCCAGCCGTGCATCGCCGGCATAGAACTGCGGCCAAGCCAGCTCGGCCGCAGCCTGTCCGGTGGCGGCCGCCGGCGCCGGCCAGCTCTGCGCCACCGGGGCGGCCGGGCGCTGGTGCGCGGGCGCCAGATTGGCGCAGCCGGCCAGCAGCAGCGCGGCCACGGCGGCGCTCACAAAGGTCAGGGGATTGTTCTTATGCATCTCAGATTCCTTCGGCGTCGCGCACCGGATGGGCTTCCAGCTCGTGGGCGTACATCTTGCGCTGCCGCTCGCTGCCCTTGAACACGCGCCGCACCACCAGGAAAAACACCGGCACGAACAGCACGGCCAGGAAGGTCGCGGTCAGCATGCCCGAGAGCACGCCGGTGCCGATCGCGCGCTGGCTGGCCGAGCCGGCGCCGCTGGCGAAGAACAGCGGGGTCACGCCCAGGATGAAGGCCATCGAGGTCATGATGATGGGGCGGAAGCGCAGATGGGCGGCTTCGAGAATGGCCTCGACCAGGCCCTTGCCCTGGGCCTGCAGGTCCTTGGCGAACTCGATGATCAGGATCGCGTTCTTGGCCGACAGACCGATGATGGTGATCAGGCCGACCTTGAAGTACACATCATTGGGCATGCCGCGCAGGGTGGCCCCCAGCACCGCACCCAGAATGCCCAGCGGCACGACCAGCAGCACCGAGAACGGGATCGACCAGCTCTCGTACAGCGCGGCCAGGCACAGGAACACCGCCAGCAGCGAGAAGGCCAGCAGCACGGTGGCCTGGGCGCCCGAGAGCTTTTCCTCGCGCGACAGGCCGGTCCACTCATAGCCGATGCCGGCCGGCAGCTTGGCCACCATCGCCTCCAGCTCCTTCCTCGCGTCGCCGGTCGAGGCACCGGGCGCGGCATCGCCGGCCAGGCGCATCGCCGGATAACCGTTGTAGCGCGTGGCCTGCATCTGGCCGCTGATCCAGCGGGTCGAGGCGAAGGCCGACAGCGGCACCGACTTGCCCTGGGCGTTGTTGACGTTCAGGCGCAGCAGGTCTTCGGGCTGCATGCGGGCCTGGGCATCGGCCTGCACGACGACGCGCTGCAAACGGCCCTGGTTCGGGAAGTCATTCACATAGGACGAGCCCAGCTGGGTGCCCAGCACGGCAGCGATGGCGTCATAGCCGATGCCCAGGGCATTGGCCTTGTCGCGGTCGATGTCGATCTGCAGCTGGGGCGCATCTTCCAGACCATCGGGGCGCATGCCGGTGATGATCTTGCTCTGGGCCGCCATGCCCATCAGCTGGTTGCGCGCGGCCAGCAAGGCCTCGTGGCCCAGGCCGGCGCGGTCCTGCAGACGCAGCGCGAAGCCGGTGGCCGTGCCCAGCTCGGGGATGGGCGGCGGCGACAGCGGGTAGATGAAGGCGTCGCGCACCCCCATCATCATCGCGCCGAAGGCACGGCCAGCCAGCGCGCTGGCGCTGTTCTCGGGCTTGGTCCGCTCCTCCCAGGGCTTCAGCGGCACGAACACCAGGGCGGCATTCTGGCCTTGGCCGGAGAACGAGAAACCGATCACACCGATGGTGGACTGCACCTCGGGCTGCTTGAGCATGAAGTCCTCGACCGACTTGACCGCTGCCTCGGTACGGGCCGCCGTCGCGCCCGGGGGCAGTTGCACATTGACGATCAGATAGCCCTGGTCCTCATTGGGCAGGAAGGAGGTCGGCAGGCGCAGGTAGAGCCAGCCCACCACGGTGACGATGGCCAGGAAGGCCACCATCATGCTGGGGGCGCGCTTGAGCAGCTTGGCGACCCAGCCCTCATAGCCCTTGGCGGTGCGCGAGAAGCCGCGGTTGAACCAGCCGAAGAAGCCGCGCTTGTCATGGTGGTGCCCAGCCTCGACCGGCTTCAGCAAGGTCGCGCACAGCGCCGGGGTCAGGGTCAGCGCCATCAGCGCCGACAGCGAGATCGAGGCCACCATGGCCAGCGAGAACTGGCGGTAGATATTGCCGACCGAGCCGCTGAAGAAGGCCATCGGAACGAACACCGCCACCAGCACCACGGTGATGCCGATGATGGCGCCCGAGATCTGGCCCATCGCCTTCTTCGTGGCCTCGCGGGGCGACAGCCCCTCCTCGCTCATGATGCGCTCGACGTTCTCGACCACGACGATGGCGTCGTCGACCAGGATGCCGATCGCCAGCACCATGCCGAACAGGGTCAGCACGTTGATCGAGTAGCCCATGCCCAGCATCACCGCGAAGGTGCCCAGCAGGGCCACCGGCACGACCAGGGTGGGGATCAGCGTGTAGCGCCAGTTCTGCAGGAACAGATACATCACCAGGAAGACCAGCACGATGGCCTCGACCAGGGTGTGCACCACCTGGGTGATGGAGATGTCGACGAACTTCGACGAATCGTAGGGCGTCTCATAGATCACGCCCGCCGGGAAGAAGCGTTCCAGCTCGGCCATGCGCTGCTTGACGGCGGTGGCCGCCGCCAGCGCATTGCCGCTGGGCGAGAGCTGCACGCCGATGCCGGTGGAGGGCTTGCCGTTCAGGCGCGCATAGGTGCTGTAACCCTGGCCGCCCAGCTCAATGCGGGCGACATCCTTGAGCCGCACGCTGGAGCCATCGGCATTGGCGCGCAGCACGATATTGCCGAACTGCTCGACGTTCTCCAGCTGACCCTTGACCACCACGGTGGCCGACATGGTCTGGCTGGACAGATTGGGCAGATCGCCCATCGTGCCGGCCGGCACCAGCGCGTTCTGCGCACGGATAGCCGCATTGACCTCGGCCGGGCTGATGTTGAAGGACAACATCTTGGCCGGCTCCAGCCAGATGCGCATTGCGCGCTCGGTGCCGAAGAGCTGGGCCTGGCCGATGCCGGGAATGCGCTGGATCTCGGGCACGATATTGCGCGCCGCGTAGTCACCCAGGGCCACCGGATCCATCGAGCCATCCTTGCTGGACAGCGTGACGAAGAGCAGGAAGTTGCTGCGCGCCTTGTCGACGCGCACACCCTGCTGTGTCACCGCCGCCGGCAGGCGCGGGTTGGCGCGCGACAGGCGGTTCTGGATCTCGACCTGGGCCAGGTCGATATTGGTGCCGGGCTCGAAGGTCACGGTGATCGCACCCGTGCCATTGGCCTGGCTGACCGATTCCATAGAGGCCAGGCCGGGCGCGCCATTGAGCTCCTGCTCGATGACCGAGACCACGCTCTCGTCCAGCGTCTTGGCCGAGGCCCCGGGATAGGCCACATTGATGGCCAGTGATGGCGGTGCGACGGTGGGGTACTGCGCCACCGGCAATTGTGTGATCGCGACCCCGCCGAAGACCAGGATGAAGAGCGCGATCACCCAGGCGAAGATCGGGCGGTCGATGAAAAAACGTGCCATAGCTGAGTCCTGCCTGTCTTAGCGGCTGGCGGCCGAGGCCGCGGCTGCGGGCGCCGAGCTCGCCGGCGACCAGGGCACGGGGTTGACCGGTGCACCGGGCACAAACATCTTCTGGAAGCCGTCGGCAATCACTTTCTCGCCGGGCTTCAGGCCGTCCAGCACCACCCACTGGTTGCCCTGGGCGCCGCCAATCTTGACCGGGCGCTGCTGGGGCTTGTTGTCGGCGCCGACCACCAGCACCGTGTCGCCGGTGTTGCTGCGCGTCACCGCCTGTTGCGGCAGCAGCATGGCCGCCGGCCGCTCGGCCTGGACCAGGCGCACCCGCACATACTGGCCGGGCAGCAGCGCGCTGTCGGCATTGGGCACCTCGGCGCGCAGCGAGACCTGGCCCGAGCTCGTGTCCACCGTCAGATCGGTGAACAGCAGCTTGCCGGTCTTCGTGCTGCCGTCGTCCAGCAGCACCTGCACCTGGGCGGCCTGTTTTCCATCTGCCCCGCCGGCCGAGCGCAGCTGGCCCGCCGCCAGCGCACGCCGCAACTGCTGCACCTCATTGGCGCTTTGCGTGAAATTGACATAGACCGACGAGGTCTGCTGGATCAGCGCCAGCTGGGTGGCTTCGGCGGCGCTGACCAGCGCGCCCTCGGTCACCAGCGCACGGCCGATGCGGCCGGCGATCGGTGCGCTGACGGCCGCATAGTCCAGATTGAGCTTGGCCGTCGTGATCGCAGCCTTGGCGGCGGCCACATCGGCCTCGGCCTGCTTGGCCGCAGCCACCGCCACCAGGTATTCCTGCTGGCTGATCGCCCGAGCCTCGACCAGGGGCTTGTTGCGCTCCGCCTGGGCCGCGGCCTGGCTCAGATTGGCCTGGGCCTTGGCCAGTTGGGCCTGGGCACTGTCATAGGCCGCCTGATACGGCGCCGGATCGATCTGGAACAGGGCCTGGCCGGCCTTGACCTCGGCGCCTTCGGTGAACAGGCGCTTGAGCACGACGCCGTTGACACGGGCTCGCACCTGGGCAACGCGCTGGGCCTCGACCCGGCCCGGCAGCTCGGTCTGCACGGCCACCGGCTGCAAGGCCGCCGTGACCACGCCCACCGCCGGCGGCGGCATGCCGCCACCCTTGGCCGGGGCTGCGCCTTCCTTGGAACAGCCCAGCAGCACGGCGGCGATCGCCACCGTCAGCGGGACCAGATAGAGCACACGGCTGCCCAGGCTGAGGGGGGCGGGCTGCTGTTGGGATGATGCTGAACAGATCACGGGTGGGGCCTCTCTTGAAATTGGTGCGCCTCGCGGCCGACAGGGGTACGACGGATGACGCCAGCGGCTTGAACTCGGGGTTGACCCGGAGTATATACACATACATTCATGGATGTATGTAAACCCGTATAAAATCCTGGGGTCATGGCACGCAAAACCAAACAAGAGGCGCAGGAGACGCGCCACCACCTGCTCGATGCAGCGGAACACCTGTTTCTGCGGCAAGGGGTGTCACGCACCTCGCTGCAGCAGATCGCCGAGGCCGCCGGCCTGACCCGTGGCGCGGTCTACTGGCACTTCAAGGACAAGGCCGAGCTGTTCCAGGCCATGATGGACCGCGCCACGCTGCCGCTGGAAGAAGGCATGAGCCCGCAGTCCGAGGGCGAGGCGCCGCCGCTGACCTTGACCGAGCTGCGCTGGGGCCTGGTCAACATCTTCCATTGCGCGGTCCACAACGAGCGCACCCGTCGGGTCTTCGAGATCGCGATGAAGAAGGTCGAGTACACCGGCGAACTGCAGGCCCTGCAGGAGCGCAAGCTGCAGGCGATGCAGGGCTGGCGCGCCCAGAACCGCGCCGCCTTCGAGCGCGCCATCGCCGAAGGCCTGCTGCCGGCCGGGCTGAATGTGTCGCTAGCCGCCGTGGCCCTGGTCGCGCTGGTCGACGGGCTGCTGCACCAGTGGGTGATCGATCAGGACGGCTTCGACCTGATCGAGGTCGGCCAGACCGCCATCGAGGGCTTTCTCGGCAGCCTGGCCCGCGGCAACGATGCGGGGCTGCTGCCGCCGCTCAGCGAGGCCGAGCAGGCTCGGCTGGGACTGGCCGGCGCCTGCAGCAAAGCCCGGCAGGCGGAATAAATACACCGCCAATCCCCTTGATTTGCATTGGCAATGACCGGGTTTGCCCCAGGTCAAGGACAATAGCGGGGTGCCCGCCAGCCCCACCGCCATGGCCGCCCACACCACCATCGCCCCGGCCAAGCCCAACAAGGCCCTGACGGCCTACCGCCCGTTCTGGGCCAAGCGCTTCGGGCCGGCACCGTTCCTGCCGATGAGCCGGGCCGAGATGGACCAGCTGGGCTGGGACAGCTGCGACATCATCATCGTCACCGGCGACGCCTATGTTGACCACGCCAGCTTCGGCATGGCGGTGATCGGCCGCACGCTGGAGGCGCAGGGCTTTCGGGTCGGCATCATCGCCCAGCCCGACTGGCAGAGCGTCGACCCCTTCAAGGCCCTGGGCAAACCGAATCTGTTCTTTGGCGTGGCGGCCGGCAATATGGATTCGATGATCAACCGCTACACGGCCGATCGCAAGATCCGCTCCGACGACGCCTACACGCCCGGCGGCCAGGGCGGCAAGCGGCCCGACCGCGCCACGCTGGTCTACACCCAGCGCTGCAAGGAAGCCTGGAACGAGGTGCCCATCGTGATCGGCGGCATCGAGGCCTCGCTGCGCCGCATCGCGCATTACGACTACTGGAGTGACAAGGTGCGTCGCTCCATCCTGGTGGACGCCAAGGCCGATCTGCTGGTCTATGGCAATGCCGAGCGCGCCATTGTCGAGATCGCCCACCGGCTGGCGCGGCGCGAGCCGATCGAGAGCCTGACCGATGTGCGCGGCACCGCCTTCATGCGCCGCACCGACGACCCGACTTCGCACGAGTGGTTCCAGCTCGACTCGACCTCAGTCGACACGCCGGGTCGCATCGACGATCTGATCAGCCCCTACCAGACCATCGAGGAGACCGCCGCCGACCAGGGCGCCTCCTGCAGCAGCGCGAGCGGCAACAAGCCCGCCGCCGACGCGCCCAAGCCCATCACCATCCACCGCCCGGCCAAGATCACGCTGCCGCCGCGCGACAAGACCGTGATCCGCCTGCCGGCCTATGAGCAGGTCAAGAGCGACCCGGTGCTCTATGCCCATGCCAACCGCGTGCTGCATCTGGAGACCAATCCGGGCAATGCCCGCGCGCTGGTGCAGCGCCATGGCGAACGCGATCTGTGGATCAATCCGCCGCCGATCCCGCTGAGCACGGCCGAGATGGACCATGTCTTCGACCTGCCCTATGCCCGCGCGCCGCACCCGAGCTATGCCGATGCGAACGGCAGCCACGAGGGCGAGACCAAGATCCCGGCCTGGGAGATGATCCGCTTCTCGGTCAACATCATGCGCGGCTGCTTCGGTGGCTGCACCTTCTGCTCGATCACCGAGCACGAGGGCCGCATCATCCAGAGCCGTTCGGAAGACTCGGTGATCCGCGAGATCGAGGAGATGCGCGACAAGGTCAAGGGCTTCACCGGCGTGGTCTCCGACCTCGGCGGCCCGACGGCCAATATGTACCGCATCGGCTGCAAGTCGCCCGAGATCGAGGCCGCCTGCCGCAAGCCCAGCTGCGTCTATCCCGGCATCTGCCCGAACCTGAACACCAATCACGATCCGCTGATCAAGATGTACCGCCGCGCGCGGGCCTTGCGAGGCGTCAAGAAGATCCTGATCGGCTCGGGCCTGCGCTACGACCTGGCGATCCAGTCGCCCGAGTACGTCAAGGAGCTGGTGACCCACCATGTCGGCGGCTATCTGAAGATCGCGCCCGAGCACACCGAGGGCGGGCCGCTGTCCAAGATGATGAAGCCCGGCATCGGCACCTACGACAAGTTCAAGAAGATGTTCGAGCAGGCCAGCGAGGAGGCCGGCAAGAAGCAGTACCTGATCCCCTATTTCATCGCCGCCCACCCGGGCACCTCGGACGAGGACATGATGAATCTGGCGGTCTGGCTGAAGAAGAACGGCTTCCGCGCCGACCAGGTGCAGACCTTCTACCCCAGCCCGATGGCCACGGCCACGGCCATGTACCACTCGAACAAGAACCCGCTGAAGAAGGTCACCCACGACAGCGAGACGGTCGACATCGTGCGCGGCGACCGCCGCCGCCGCCTGCACAAGGCCTTTCTGCGCTACCACGATGCCAACAACTGGCCGCTGCTGCGCGAGGCACTGAAGACCATGGGCCGGGCCGACCTGATCGGCAATGGCAAGCACCACCTGATCCCGAGCTTCCAGCCGGTCACCGACGGCAGCTACGAGAGCGCCCGGCGCAAGAACTCGACGCCGACCGGTGTCAAGACCTCGGTCGCCAAACCACTGGCCAAGCAGGCCGTGCGCACCCCGCCGCTCAAGGGTCAGATCTTGACCCAACACACCGGCCTGCCGCCGCGGGATACCGGCAGCCGCCCGCCCCGGCCCGCCGTCAGGAAAGCCAAGCCGGGGCGCTGAGTTCAGGTCGGCGGTGGGCGGCGCCACAGCGCCAGCAGCCGCTGTCCGAGCCGCCACCAGCCAAAGCCCCGGGCCGCCAGGCCCAGCAGCCGGCTCGGCCGGCGCAACAGCAGCAAGGCCGCCCCGCTGGCGAGCAGCCGGCCCGTCCAGGGCACGCCGCGCAGCCAGGCCCAGGCCTGCAGGCCGCGGTCGGCCCAGAGCAGCGGCGTCTGCAGCGCCCGCCCGTCCTGCTGCAGGGCGGCGCGCAGCTCGGCGCTGCGCAGCCGCAGCTCCAGCTGGCGCTGGCGAACCCTCGCCTCGGCCAGGCTGAACATCAGGAGCCCCTCAGCGCGTCGCGATCGCGCGCCAGCTCGGCCACGCTGGCCGCGAACAAGCCGCCCGGCGTGCTCATCTGCTCCCGCGCCTTCTGCCACAGGCCGTAGGCCCCGCCGACATAAACCAGGCCCAGCAGCAAGGCCGCCAGCCAGCGCCAGGGATCGGGGCATAGCAGCACCAGCGCGACACTCAGCAGGCCCAAGGCCAAGGCCACCAGCACCAGGGCCAGCAAGGCCCGCAGCAAGGCGGTCAGCAGGCGCAGCTTCTCGGCTTCCAGCTCGGTGCCCAGCAGGGACAGCCGCACCTGCAGCAGTTCCAGGCCGTGCTCGCCCAGGCGCTGCAAGGCCCCGATCAGCCCACCGCTCGGCGCTGCATCCGCCTCGTTCTTGTTGTCCATGCCATCTCCTTGGTCTTCACTTGCCGGCCAGCTTAGCGGCAATATCACGGAGCCGCGCCCCGGTTGTTGTTAGATCGTCGCAGGATGCGGCGGCAAATCGTCTATAACGAGCGCAAACGGTCAAGAGCGATAGCGCCGATGTGCGGCCTGCCATTCTTCCCCTAATCTAGGAGATTGCCGCCATAGAGCGGCAGCACAGGATCCAACCCATGCCCGACAACATGCATCCAGCCAGCGCCCCAGAGGACGATCTGCTGGAGTTCCTGGACCATCCGGAAGGTGCAGACCAGGCCGGCCACGAGCCGCTCAGTCCCTGGCGGGTGCTGATCGTCGACGACGATGCCGATGTTCACAAGGCCACCGAGCTGGCCATGCAGGGCCTGAAGATCGAAGGCCGGCCGCTGATTTTCCTGCACGCCAGCTCGGCCTCGCAGGCGCGCGCCTTGATGAGCCAGGAGCATGAGCTGGCGGTGGTGCTGCTCGATGTGGTGATGGAGTCCGAGAATGCCGGCCTGCAGCTGGTGCGCCAGATCCGCGAGGAACTGAACCAGCATGCGGTGCGCATCGTGCTGCGCACCGGCCAGCCCGGCTATGCACCCGAGATCGAGACGGTGCAGGCCTATGACATCAACGACTACAAGACCAAGTCCGAGCTGACCCGCACCCGGCTCTACACGGTGCTGACCGCCGCGATCCGTTCCTACAAGCAGATCTGTGCGCTGGAGGCAAACCGTCAGGGCCTGGAGATGATTGTCGAGGCCAGCACCGAGCTGAGCCGGCTGCGTGGCCTGCACCGCTTCGCCGAGGGCGTGGTGACCCAGCTCTGCGCCTTGCTGGGCATCCTGCCCGAGGGCCTGGTCTGCGCCCAGGCCGGCACCGACGCGGGCGGCAAGCTCGGCGATGTGCGCATCGTCGCGGCGGCCGGTCAGTACAGCGGCCTGATCAACGCGCCGCTGGCCTCGGTCCAGGTGGTCACGGTGCGCGAGCGCCTGCAGCGCTGCCTGCAGCAGCGCCGCCATCTGTTCGAGAACGGCACCTGCCTGTACTTCGGGCTGGCCAGCGGCCGCTCGATGGCGGCCCTGGTCGATGTGGGCCGCGAGCTCGACGCCATGGAGCTGCAGCTGCTGCGCGCCTTCTGCTCCAACATCGTCGTCGGCTTCGAGAACGTGATGCTCTACAGCCAGCTGCTGGACCACGCCTACAGCGACCAGCTGCTGCGCCTGCCCAACCGGGTGCGCTTCATCGAGCTGCTGGACCAGAACCTGAAGGACCCGGCCGGCATCACCTTGGCGCTGATCGATCTGGACGATTTCTCCGACGTCAACGACGCCTTCGGCCACGGCTTTGGCGACCAGGTGCTGCAGTCGGTGGCGCTGCGCCTGGGCGAGACCCTGGGGCTGAACACCTCGATGGCCCGGGTCGCTGCCGATGTGTTCGGCCTGATGGGGCCCGAGGTGGTGGTCAACAGCGACAGCATCCGCGCGGTCTTTGCCGAGCCCTTCGACGTGGCCGGCGAGCGCCTGCAGATCTCGGCCACCACCGGCCTGGTGCGGCTGGCCGAGTCCGCCTCGGTGGGCTCCGAGCTGCTGCTGGACGCGCAGATTGCGCTCAAGCGTGCCAAGCAGCAGCACCGTGGTGCCTCGCAATACTTCTCACCGGCCATGGGCACCGATGCGCGCGAGCGCTTCAAGCTGCTCAAGGGCCTGCGCGCCGGCTTCGAGGAAAACCGGCTGTTCGTCGTCTACCAGCCCCAGGTCGATCTGGCCAGCGCGCTGCCGCTCGGTGCCGAGGCCTTGCTGCGCTGGCGCACCGAGGACGGCAAGTTCGTGCCGCCCGACCAGTTCATCCCGCTGGCCGAGCAGAGCGGGCTGATCATCAGCATCGGCGAGTTTGTGCTGCGCACCGCCTGCCATCAACTCAAGCGCATGGAAGACCAGGGCTATGGCGATTTCCGCATGTGCGTGAATATCTCGCTGGCCCAGTTCCGCCACCCCGGCTTTGTCGCCAGCCTCAACAGCGCGCTGCAGGACAGCGGCGTCAACGCCAGGAATCTGGAGCTGGAAATCACCGAGTCGATGGCCATGGAGGACACCGAGCTGGTGCTGCATCTGCTGGCCGATATCAAGCGCACCGGCGCCACTGTGGCGATCGACGACTTCGGCACCGGCTTCTCCAGCCTCAGCCATCTGCGCCAGCTCGATGTCGAGCGGCTCAAGATCGACCGCGCCTTCGTGCGCGAAGCGCAGAACTCCAGCGCCGGCCTGACGATCGCGCAGATGGTCATCAACCTGGGCCGCGGCCTCGGGTTGACCGTGATCGCCGAGGGCGTGGAGACCGAGCAGCAGCGCCAGCAACTGCTGGCGCTGGGCTGCCACGAGGGTCAGGGCTGGCTGTTCGCCCGGCCGATGCCGGCCGAGCAGCTGGAGTCCTGGATGCAGCAGACCCGGGCGCCGGGCCTGCCCTTGCAAATCAGCGCCGGCTGATCAGCAGGCCCAGCAAGAGGCCCACGCCGGCGGCCACGCCCATGGCCTGCCAGGGGTTGTCGTGCACATAGGCATCGGTGGCGCGGCCGGCGGCGCGCGCCTTCTCGACCGCAGCGTCCTGCAAATCATGCAGATTGCGCTTGGCGCGGTCCAGGCTGGCCTGAACCTTGGCACGCATCTCGCTGGCACCCTCGCCGGCCTGGCCGGCCGTGGCCCGCAGCAGACTCTCGGCCTCGGCCACGACGGCATGCAGATCGCTCATCAGACGGTCTTTCTGGCTTTGCTGGGTTTCGATCATGAACCTCTCCTGGTGGGTTGAACACTGCCGCTACCTTACCGCGTTTTCCCTCACTGGGCGACCAGCAGGCGCTCGGCCGCCACATGCTCGCGGCCCAGGGCTGCGGCAACCGCCGCGTGGGTGATCTGGCCGGCCGCCACATTCAGGCCGGCCAGCAGATGCGGGTTGTCCGCCATCGCGCGGCGCCAGCCCTTGTCGGCCAGCGCGAGCGCGTGGGCGATGGTGGCGTTGTTCAGCGCCAGCGTCGAGGTTCGGGCCACCGCGCCGGGCATATTGGCGACACAGTAGTGCACCACGCCGTCGACCACAAAGGTCGGATCGGCATGGGTGGTGGCATGCGAGGTCTCGAAGCAGCCGCCCTGGTCGATCGCCACATCCACCAGCACCGCGCCCTGGCGCATCTGCGCCACCATGGCCCGCGTCACCAGCTTGGGCGCGGCCGCGCCCGGGATCAGCACCCCGCCGATCACCAGATCGGCCGCCAGCACCGCGTCCTCCAGGGCTTGCGCGCTGGAGAACAGGGTGGTGATGCGGTTGCCATAGACCAGGTCGAGCCGGCGCAGCGCGTCGACATTGCGATCCAGCACCGTGACGCGCGCGCCCAGGCCCACCGCCATCTGCAGCGCGTGGCTGCCGACCACGCCGGCGCCGATGATGACCACATGGCCGGGGGCAACACCCGGCACCCCGCCCAGCAGCACGCCCATGCCGCCCTTGCTCTTCTCCAGATGCGCGGCGCCGGCCTGGATGGCCATGCGCCCCGCCACCTCGCTCATCGGCGCCAGCAGCGGCAGGCCGCCGCCGGGCCCGGTGATGGTCTCGTAGGCGATGCAGACCGCGCCGGAGCGCTGCAGCACCGTCGCCTGCTCGGGATCGGGTGCCAGATGCAGATAGGTGTAGAGGATCTGGCCCTCGCGCAGCAGCGCGCATTCCTGCGGCTGCGGCTCCTTGACCTTGACAATCATCTCGGCCCAGGCGAACACCTCGGCCGCGTCCGGCGCCAGCCGCGCGCCGGCGGCCAGATACTGCGCGTCGCTCAGCCCGATCGCCGCGCCGGCGCCGGCCTGTACCAGCACCTGGTGGCCGCGTGCGCTGAGCTCGCGCACGCTGGCCGGTGTCAGGCCGACGCGGTACTCATGGTTCTTGATTTCCCTGGGACAGCCGATGCGCATGAGGGTCTCCGGATCTTGTGTTGGGAGCCCGTCTTGTACGACCGAGCGGCCCTGCTGTGAAGCGGCATTCGCGCCGCTTCACAGGCATTAGCTCGGCTTATCTCAACGCAGCCGGAACACCGCGACCGCCTGCACCAGCTGCTGGGCCTGCTGCTTCAGGCTCTCGGCCGCAGCGGCCGATTCCTCGACCAGGGCGGCATTCTCCTGAGTGGCGCGGTCCATCTGGGTGACGGCCTCGCCGACCTGGGCCACGCCCGAGCTCTGCTCGCTGCTGGCGGCGCTGATCTCGCCCATGATGTCCGTGACGCGGCGTATCGAGGCCACCACCTCCTCGATGGTGCTGCCGGCGCGGTCCACCTGGCTGCTGCCCAGCTCGACCCGCTCGACACTGGCGACGATCAGCGACTTGATCTCCTTGGCCGCCTCTGCCGAGCGCCCGGCCAGCGAGCGCACCTCGCTGGCGACCACAGCAAAGCCGCGGCCCTGCTCGCCGGCACGGGCCGCCTCGACGGCCGCATTCAAGGCCAGGATATTAGTCTGGAAGGCGATGCCGTCGATCACGCCGATGATGTCGGCGATCTTCTTCGAGCTGGCGCTGATCTCGCGCATCGTGCCCACCACCTGGCTGACCGCCTCGCCGCCCTGGCCCGCCACCTGGGACGCGGCCAGCGCCAGCTGATTGGCCTGCTGGGCATTGTCGGCATTGCCCTTGACGGTGCTGCCCAGCTGCTCCATCGAGGCGGCGGTTTCTTCGAGTGCCGAGGCCTGCTGCTCGGTGCGGGCCGACAGATCGTGGTTGCCCGAGGAGATCTGGGCCGAGGCGGTGGCGACGCTCTCGGCGCCATCGCGCACCTCGCGCACAATGGCCGACAGGCGGGCCTGCATCTCGCGCAGCGCGTTCAGCAGGCGGCCGGTCTCGTTGCTGCCGCCGGCCGAGATCGGCAGCGACAGATCACCGGCGGCCACGCCGCTGGCCACCCGCACTGCCTCGTTGAGCGGCGTGGTGATCGAGCGGATCAGCCCCCAGCGCAGGCCTAGCGCCAGGCCCAGCGCCGCGCCGATCAACAGCCCCATGTGCAGCTTGGCGCTGCGCGCCTCCGGCTCGGCCTGCTGGCTGGACAGGTCCATCAGCTTGTTGCCCAGCGTGATCAGCTCATCGGCGGCCGCCATATAGGCCTGCTGCTTGGGCTTCATGTCCTTCAGCAGCACGGCCTTGGCGGTTTCGACATCGCCGGCCCGCAAGGCCTTGGTGACCTTTTCGCGCTCGACCCGGTAGGCGGCACGGGCCTCGTTGAGCTTGGCGATGCCGGCCTTGCCGCCCGGCGTCGTCAAGATCTTGGTCATTGCGTCGATGGTGGCACCGGTCGACTTGGAGGCCGCGTCGATCAGCGCGAACTCGGCCTCGATATCGGACGGCTCGGTCATGATGGCCAGATTGCGCAGCGACAGCGCCACCTGGCTGTTGGTGGCCTTGATCGAGTTGAAGGCCTTGACCTTGGGATAGCGGTCTTCCATCGCCAGCTTGAAGTGGCTGTCCATCGCGTCCAGCTTGGCCCAGGCCAGCAGGCCCAGCAGCAGGATCAGCGCGGCCATCGCGCCAAATCCGAAACCCAGTCGGGTCGATATCTTCATCTGGTCTAAGTTCATCAGTGTCTCTCTGAGTTGGGGTTCCTGCAGCCAGTAGGCGACGCTTGCGGGCTCCCGGCTCGCATGAAAAAACCCCGTGTTACCCTTCATACGGCGCCCCGCTACGCACAGCGCCCAAAGTGCTCGCTGAGCGCACCGCAGCCAGGCTTTGGGCCACAATCGGCGCCACTGCAAACCAGTCAGGGAGTGATGGATGTCAGCCTGCAAAATCCTCGTCGCCCAGGGCGGCGGCCCGACGGCGGTGATCAACCAGTCGATGGTGGGCGTGGTGCTGGAGGCGCGGCGCAGCCGCGCGGTGGACCTGGTCTACGGCGCGCAGCACGGCGTGCGCGGCATCGTCAGCGAGGACTTTGTCGACCTGACGCAGGAGACCAGCCACAACCTGGAGCTGGTCGCGAGCACGCCCTCGTCGGCGCTGGGCTCGACCCGCGACAAGCCCGACGCCGCCTACTGCCACAAGATCTTCAAGGTGCTGCAGGCCCACGGCATCAGCCACTTCTTCTATATCGGCGGCAACGACTCCTCGGACACGGTGCGCATCGTCGCCGAGGAGGCCGCCGCCGCCGGCTATCCGCTGCGCTGCATCCACATCCCCAAGACCATAGACAACGACCTGGTCGGCAATGACCACACGCCCGGCTTTCCCTCGGCCGCGCGCTTCGTGGCCCAGGCTTTCGCCGGCGCGAATCTGGACAATGCCGCGCTGCCGGGCGTCTATCTGGGCGTGGTGATGGGTCGTCATGCCGGCTTCCTGACGGCCGCCTCGGCGCTGGGCAAGAAGTTCGCCGACGACGGCCCGCATCTGATCTACCTGCCCGAGCGGGTGTTCGAGACCGATCGCTTCCTGGCCGACGTGAAAGCGATGTACGAGCGCCATGGCCGCTGCGTGGTGGCGGTCTCGGAGGGCATTCACGACGCCGCCGGCGCCCCGATGCTGGCCCAGCTGGCCCGCGACCTGGAGCGCGACGACCATGGCAATGTGCAGCTCTCCGGCACCGGCGCGCTGGCCGATCTGCTGTGCGAAGAGATCAAGAGCAAGCTGGGCATCAAGCGCGTGCGCGGCGACACCTTCGGCTATCTGCAGCGCAGCTTCATCGGCTGCGTGTCTGACGTCGACCAGCGCGAGGCCCGCGAGGTCGGCGAGAAGGCGGTGCAGTTCGCCTTCCACGGCGACCGCGACGGTTCGGTCGCGATCAAGCGCACCGGCTTCTACTCGGTCGACTACGAGCTGCTGCCGCTGGCCGCCGTGGCCGGCAAGACCCGGGTGATGGAGGACGAGTTCATCAGTGCCGAAGGCACCGACGTCACCGATGCCTTCCGCCTCTATCTGCGCCCGCTGCTGGGCTCGGGCATGCCCGATGCATTCCGGCTGCGGCCCAATCCGGTCGCCAAGGTGCTCAACCCGGGCTGATCAGCAGCCCAGCATGTCGGCCAGTTCGGTCAGGCTCTGCGCCTCATAGTCGACCGGCCCGACGGCCCGGCTCTCGCCGCGCCCCGGCCCCTGCTCATCGGGCCGCGCGATGAAGGCCGTGGCCAGGCCCGCAGCCCGGGCGGCGGCCAGGTCCGAGCTGTGGGCGGCCACCATCAGCACGTCCTCGGGCGCGGCGTCGAAGGCCAGCGCGGCCGTCAGATAGACGATGGCCTTGGGCTTGTAGTCGCGCGCCAGCTCGGCGCCAGTGATCGCGTCCCAATGCCAGCCGTTCAGGCGGGCGAGATCGGCCATCAGCGAGATATTGCCGTTCGAGCAGGGCGCGAGGCGAAAGCGCCGACGCAGCCGCTGCAGCGCGGCGCCGACATCGGGCCAGGCCGCCAGCCGGTGCCAGGCCAGGTTCAGCTCGCGCCGCGCCGCCTCGTCCAGATGGTCGAGGCCGAAGTCCTTCAGCACGATGTCCAGATTGCGCCGATGCAGCACATCGAGCTTGCAGAAGGGCAGGAGGCCGGCTCTGACCTCCTCCATCGCCGGCTGGTACTGGGCCCGCCAGGCCTCGGCAAAGGCCTCGGCACGCGCGCGGCCCAGCAGCGGCAGCAGCTCGGCCGCGATCGAGCCGCGCCAGTCGACCAGGGTGCCGAAGACATCGAAGAGCAGGACTTTGGGCATGGGCCATTGTGCATGGCCCGGCCTCGCCTCAGAAGCTGCGGCTGGCTGCGATGGCCAAGGTCGGCTGGTTCTTCCGCTGCACCAGCGGGCTGCCGGCCGCATCGCCGCGCAGGCTGGCGACACCCAGCTTGGCGAACAGCTGCCAGTCGGCGCCCAGCTGGTAGCTGGCCTGGCCGAACACCCCCAGGCTGTGCAGGCCGGCGCCGACCTGGTGCGGCCGCAGCCCCGAGGCAGCGGCCTGGGCGCTGTTGATGCCCAGCAGGGCCTGGCCCAGCTTGGCATCCATCAGCTTGGCCGAGACGCCGAAGGCCAGCGCCAGGCCGGGAGCGGGCAGCAGGCCGTAGCCGGCTTCGAGCTCCACGCTGCTGCCGCGCCCGCCGGGCTTGCTGTCCTTGCCCAGTCGCGTGCTGCTGACCGCATTGACGAACACCGGCCCCAGCGCCAGCTCGGCACCCAGGCGCAGCGCCGGCGCCAGCTTGATCTCGTCGAGCGCCTGTACGCGCAGGCCGTCCTTGCGGCGGCGTTGATGGGTGTCGACGGCCAGCGCGGCGCTGACGCTGGCGCCCTCGCCCAGCGCGGCCTCGTAGCCGAGGCCGCGCAGGCTGCCGAGGAAGACCTGCTTGCGCCAGCGCGCCTCGATCAACGGCGCGGCCAGCAGGCGCTGCTTGTCGGCGCCGACGTATTTGGGCTGGGCCAGCGCAGCGACGCCGCCGCGCAAGCGCCAGTCGCTGTCGGCAGCGGTGGCCGGGCCGCAGGCGGCCAGCAGGACCAGGGGCAGAACAAGGCTAACTCTCATGAGGGTTTCGGTCTCGCAGTTGATGACACCGGTCAGTGTGCAAAGCCGGCAATGAAGCGGCGATGAAGCGCCGCGGCCCCGCATGAAGCCTTGATGAAGGCCTGCGGTGACGCCGCCACGGCGATGCGCGGGCGGCGCTTCTAGAATCCGCTGCCGTTGCCGGCGCGGCCCACCAAGGAGGGGGCAGACCCACCATGTCCAGCATTCTTCTGATCGAGGACGACCTGCCTCTGGGGCATTCACTGCAACGCGTGCTGAGCATGGCCGGCCACCGGGTCGTGTGGCTGCGCAGCGCCGGCGACGCGCGGCGCTTTCTCGCCGAGCTGCCCTTCGATCTGCTGCTGCTGGACATCGGCCTGCCCGACGAGAGCGGGCTGGCGCTGCTGGCCTGGTGGCGCGCGCTGGGCCGGGCCACGCCGGTGATGCTGATCACCGCGCGCGACAGCGTCGAGGAGCGGGTCGAGGGGCTGGACGCCGGCGCCGACGACTATCTGGGCAAGCCCTTCGCGATGGAGGAGTTGCTGTCGCGGGTGCGTGCGCTGCTGCGCCGTCACAGCGGCCAGTCCAGCAACACCTGGCAGCTCGGCGAGCTGGTGATAGACACCGCGCGCCGGCGCGTGCTGCTGGCCGAGGTCGAGGTGGCCCTGTCGGCGCGCGAGTACGACATCCTGCTGACCCTGGCGGCCGAGCCCGGCCGGGTGCTGACGCGCGAGCAGATCGAGCGCGGCCTCGGTGGCGGCGAGCTGCTGGACAGCAATGCCATCGATGTCCATGTCTACAAGCTGCGCAAGAAGCTGGGCAATGACTGGATCGCCACGGTGCGCGGCGTCGGCTATGTGCTGGAGGCGCCGGCCTGCGCCGCCTCCTCGTGAACCCGGCGGCACGCTGGGCGCCGGCCTCGCTGAGCGGTCGCCTGATCGCCTGGCAGGCGTTTGCCCTTTTTGTGGCCTGGCTGGTGCTGGCCGGGCTGCTGACCTGGCGCGGCGTGGCCTGGGGCGAGACCGAGGTGGAGGCGCGGCTGCAGCAGATGGCCACGGTGCTCGTGTCCGCCGCGGCCAGCCCCGAGGCCGAGCTGGCGCAGCGCCTGAAGGCCACCGACGACGCGGTGCTGGCCCTGCTGGGTCTGGGCGATGACGTGGGCGCGGGCCTGCATCCGGCCTACCAGGTCTGGGACGCTCAGGGCCGGCTGCTCTATCGCAGCGCCAACGCCCCGGCCACCCGGCTGGACGCGGAACCTGCGGCGGGCGAGGCCGCGCGCTGGCTGGTGCAGCGCGCGGACCCGGGCCAGGGGCGCGTGCTGCTGATCGCCGAGCCTCGCGAAGCCGACCTCGGCGCGGTGCTGCCGGTGCTCTGGCTGGTCCTGCAGTCCCAGCTCGGCGTCTTCCTCTGGCACGGCCTGGTGATCTGGTTCAGCGTGCGCGCCGGCCTGCGCCCCCTGGCCCTGCTGGCCCAGCGCATCGCGAAGCGCGGCGCCGGCGATCTGGCGCCGGTGCAGGTGGACAAGCTCTACACCGAGACCGCCCCGCTGGTCAGCGCGCTCAACGGCCTGCTGCTGCGCGAAGGCCAGCGCCTGGAGGCGGAGCGGCGCTTTCTGGCCGATGCGGCGCACGAGCTGCGCACGCCGCTGGCCGCCGCCAACGCGCAAGCCCATCTGCTGCTCAGCGAGCAGGAGCCACAGGCCCGCGCCGAGGCGGCCGGCGCGCTGCGCGCCGGCATCGCGCGGGTCTCGCATCTGCTGGCCCAGCTGCTGACCCTGGCGCGCGCCGAGACCACGGTGCAGACGCTCAAGCCCGAGCGCCTGGACGCGGCCGCGCTGCTGCGCGAGCGCATCGCGCTGCTGGCCCCGCTGGCGCGCCAGCGCGGCACCCAGCTGGAGCTGCTGGCACCCGATCATCACGAGGCGCTGCTGGAGCGCAGCGGCTTCTGCTCGGTGGTCGACAACCTGGTGGACAACGCGATCCGCTACAGCGCGGGTGGCGCGCGGGTCGAGGTGCACCTTGACAAACTGGCCGCTGGCATCGCGCTGACGGTACGCGACAACGGACCCGGCCTGGAGCCGACCCAGCGCGAGCGGGTGTTCGAACGCTTCTACCGCGTGCCCGGCAGCACCGAGCAAGGCACCGGCCTGGGCCTGGCCATCGTCAAGCGCATCGCCGAACGCGAGGGCGCGACGCTGGATTTTGTCGATGGGCTGGACGGGCGCGGACTGGGGCTGAGGATCAGCTACCCGGCGGCCTGAGCTTCAGGCACAGCGCCCGCGCTGCAACTCATCCAACCGCGCCAGGCTGTCGCTGTCCTCGGGCCGGTCGCTGCGCGCCCGGGCCTGGCGCCGCGCCGGCAGAAAATCGCAATCGAGCGTGGGCAGGCCCAGCAGACCCTGGACCACATGGACATCGCGGGTCTGTGCCAGCAGCTCGCGCCGCAGCTCGGCCGGCAGAGCCGGGTTGGCGGCGAACTGGCGATCCAGATTCATGATGCTGCGCGGCCGCCGGTAGAGCTCGATCAGCAGCTCGGGCGGGGTGTTGGAATGACGGGCCAGATCGCTGAAGAAGTAGTCCGGATTGGCGGGCCGGCGGTAGATGCGGGCCAGGGTGTCCGGTCGGGTGCGGGGATGGCGCGCCACGCTCAAAACGATCCCGAAGTCCGCCGAGTCCGCCAGGCGGTCCAGCGTCTCGGCAAGGACTTGGGGTTGCTCCAGCAGCGGCAGCAGCCAGGCCCTGTCCTGCGCATGGCGCAGGGTCAAGGCCTCGATCTGGGCGCCCTCCTCTCCCGGATGCTGTGACAGCAGGGCCTTGATGGCGGCCCTGTTGCGCTCGATCTCGGCGCGATGCGCGGCGTTAAGGGCCGCGCGCTGCTGGTTCAGTGCCCGCGTCTGGAACCCCTGGGCCAGCAGGAGCACCGGCCCGGCCAAGGCCGCCAGCAGGGCCAGCCAGCCCAGGCCCGCACGCCAGCGGCGCGGGCTGTGGCGCGCGTTCGTGCCCGCCCAGCCCAGCACACCCGCGGCCAGCGCATAAAAAGGCAGGGGCAGCAGACCCAAGGCGCCGGTGGACGACTGCGACTGGAACACCGCCCAGACGCCGCAGACCCCCACCGCCAGCGCCAGGCCCAGTCCCTCCGGCAGGCCGCGATAGCGCCGCTTCCAGAGCAGCCAGGCCAGGCCCAGCAAGAGCAGCAGCAAGAGAGATAGCGGCAGCGCGAGAAAGCCGAGCATCACATCCCCCAATACGGCCCACGTTTTTGCATCAGCTGCAGGGCGCCCAGCTCACGCCGTCCCGGCTGCACTCCTTCAGCCGCGTCTGGTCGGCCCGGGTGCTTTCGCGGGTCCACTCGCCGACATAGCGGTCGGTCTGCACGCGCAGCGCCGTGCTGTCATCGGTCTTGCGCTTGTGCCAGTAGAGGAAGCGCTCCTCGCCCACCACCGGCGCCTCGATGCGGTAGTCCAGCGGCGCCAGATGCTCGACCAGCTGCACCAGGTCCAGCGTGGCGGCCTTGTCCTTCAGGTTCAGCCAGCCGGCCAGCGGCCCGCTGCGGGCGGCCTCGGGGCTCAGCGAGAACCGGGCATCGTGGCTGATGCGGCCGATCTGGCCGTCGAGGAAGGCGACCCGGTAGCTGCGCGCCAGCGGCGCGTCCAGCCCGCTGGGCGCGCGGCCGAGGCATTCGGCGGGCGCCGCCGCCTCGACGCTCGCGGCGGTGTTCGCCAGGCTGTACTCGACGCCCTGGCTTGTCTTCACCGTCACGATCTCCTCGAAACTGCAGTAGGCAGCAGCCTTGCCAGTGTCCCAGTGCTGGGCGCCGCCCTGGCGCAGCGTGTAGCGCCCCTGGCCCCAGGCCATGCTGCTTTCCTCGCGCAGGTGGTAGACGGTGCGGACCTGGCTCAGGTCTTCGCTCAGGCCCACCAGTTCCTCCTGGTAGCGGTCGCCTGGCAACCAGACCTGGCTGCTGCGCAGCCAGCCTTCGGTGTTGTGGTGCCCGGCCTGGCCGTGCCAGACCTCGGCGCGCAGGAAGCTGGCATCCGGGTGGCGGGCCTTCAGCGTCTGGCGATGGGCGAAACCAGCCTTGAGGCCCTTCACGATGTCCTGGGCGATCAGGTAGGCGGCGCGGTCCTGGGTCTGGATGAAGTCGGCATGGATGCGTTGCTCCGACAGGTTGTGGCGCTGCACCAGCTCCTGCATCACGCGGCGGATCTCCTGGCTCAGGCCCTCGCGCAGGGCCTGGTTCTGCTGCAGGGTCTGGCAGCTGCTCAGCCCGGGCTGGGTGCTCGAGAGCCGGCCCTCGACCTGGGACCAGATCGCCGTCGTCAGCGGCGAGATATTCATCAGCTGATCCGCGCTGAGCGCCTGCAGGCGCGGTGCCACGGCCATCTGGTAGGCGGCGCTGACCGGGCCGCTGTCCTCATCGACGGCGCCCACCGGCACATCGACATAGAGCGTCGCGTAGGGCAGGCAGGCGCGGTCGGCGGCCCCGAGCTCCAGCTGGTAGGCGCCGGCCTGCTGCGATACGGCGCTGGGCTCGCCGGCATCGCGGACGCGGTTGCCGTTGAGATCCAGCCAGACGGTGGCGCCGCGCACATAGCCGTCGATCACCCGGCCGGCCAGCGGCTTGACGTCGGGCGGCGGTGGGGGCGGCGCAGGGTCCGAGCCACCGCCACCGCCGCAGCCCACCAGCGTGCCGATGGCCAGACACAGCAAAGCCCTCGCGGCCGCACGATCATTCCTTGTCATTGCTTCTCCATCTCCCTCGTCTGTCAGCATCGCCGCAGCGGCGTGAAGCCGACGTGAATTTCTACTTTTGATCGCTGCAGAAACGCAAACCCTTTGCCAGCAAAGGCGCCGAAGAAGACAGTTGTCGATCAAGGACTTGGAGCAAGGCCGCCAGCCACTCCCGATGTCCGCGGACGGTGTCCGGACGGGGCAGCGAGCCTCACCGAAGCAGCAAGTGCCAGGTCTTGACGTATCTGGTGGCCTGCGACCACCATGGCGAACCACGGCCGTTCCAAACGGACAAGGAGATGCAAGCATGGCACAGATGATCGACTTCCAGCGCCCCGACGGCGGCACGAGCAGCGCCTGGCTGGCCGAGGCCGGCACGGGCCGGCCCGGGCTGATACTGATCCAGGAATGGTGGGGGCTGAACCCGCATATCCGTGAGCTGGCCGAGCGCTTTGCCGCCGCCGGGTTCACGACGCTGGCGCCCGATCTGTATCGCGGCCGCATTGCCAGCAGCGCCGACGAAGCCAATCACCTGATGACGGGGCTGGACTTCGGCGACGCTACTCACCAGGACCTGGCCGGCGCGCTCGGCTATTTGCGGGCGCGCTGCCCCAAGGTCGGCGCAAAAGTGGGCGTCGTGGGCTTCTGCATGGGCGGTGCGCTGACCATCGCGGCCGCCGTGCATCTGCCGGGCCTGGCCGCCGCGTGCTGCTTCTACGGCATCCCGCCGGCCGGGTTCGCCGACCCGGCCAAGATCGCCATCCCGCTGCAAGGCCATTTCGCCGAGCGCGACGACTGGTGCACGCCGGCCACGGTGGACGGCCTGGTCGCCGCACTGAAGGTGCCGGCCGAGATCCACCGCTACCCGGCCGACCATGCCTTCTTCAACGACACGCGGCCCGAGGTGTTCGATGCGGCCAGCGCGCAGCTGGCCTGGCAGCGGACACTGGATTTCCTGGGCCGGACCCTGGCTCAGTAACCTGGCAGGTCCTTGAACTCCAGCGTCTTGTCGCTGAACTGCACCCGCTCGATGCTGCGCACGATGATGACGGCACCGTCGGGGCTGCCGCTCAGTGCATGGGCATCGGGCAGGCTGCCGTTCGGCGCCAGATGACGGTAGGGGCCGTAGGCATTGAGGCGGCCGAGCTGAGCGGCGGTGCTGGGGAAGCCGACGATCAAGGTGTCGCGTGCCAGCCCGCCGTCGACGCGCGAGAGCGTCTTGGCCTGGGTCTTGAGCTCGATCACATCGTCGCCGCTGCCGGCAAAGATGGTGTTGGGCGCACGCGGCTTGCCGGTGATGCGATCGGCGCCGGCGCCGCCGAAGAAAGCCGCATGGGCGTGCGCCGCGTCGGCCCCCTGGCCCAGGGTGGCCAGGTCGATCTGCCGGGGCGCATCGCCGCCGACGCTGGCGCCGGTGGTTTCGATCAGCAGGTCCACCAGGCTTGAGATCGCGCCGCCGCTGGCCTCCACCTTCACGAACACCGCACCGTCGCGCAAGGCCAGCAGCTCGTAGGCCAGCGGATCGTCAAGCGGATGCACCCGGTCCAGCTCGCCCAGGCCGGCATAGAGCTGGTAGCCCGCCGCGTCATAGACCGTCAGATTGCCAGACCACTCATTGCTGCTGGAGAAGCGATAGAAGTGGCCCTGGCTGATCTCGATGCGGTACAGCCCCGAGCCCAGCAGCTTGGCCTGATGGGTCCAGCCATGCGCATTGCCGGCCGGCGCCGCCGCGTAGGCCTTGTCGTCCATGGACCTGACCTTGGCGACATCCGCCTCCTGCAGACGCCACTCGATGTCATAGCCATTGGGCTTGGCGATATAGGGGGAGTGGACGGCCAGGGCCGGCGTTGGCGTTGGCGTTGGCGTTGGCGTTGGCGTGGGTGTTGGCGTGGGCGTGGGTGTGGGTGTGGGTGTGGGTGTGGGTGTTGGTGTCGGTGTCGGTGTCGGTGTCGGTGTCGGTGTCGGTGTCGGTGTCGGTGTCGGTGTCGGAGTTGGAGTTGGAGTTGGAGTTGGAGTTGGGGTGTCTCCTCCCCCGCCACCGCCGCCACAGGCGGTCAGCAAAAGCGCCAGCGCTGCTATCGGCCAGACCCCCGCGCGCGCGGCTTTGCCTGATGTCTGTTTTCTATTGCTCTTCATTGATCGAGTTCTCCCTGATGTTCTTGCTTGTCACTCAGTCGACCTGAGTGCTCGGGCAACGCGGGCGGGCCTGAGAGGGGCGACCGCGATTACCGACGCTTACAAAATACCCGGCCCGCAGTCCTGGTCCTGTCTGGACGCAAGACCTGACCCCAGTCGCCGTTCGGCCCCTACTCCCAGCGCCAGTCCGCCGGCAGCCAACCCTGGCGGAACAGCTCCTGCTGGCGGTGCCAGGCGGGGTCCTGCAGCTTGCAGCGGCCGCCGTCCTCGGGCGCCCAGCTGCAGCCCAGCGGTGTCAGCGCGTCCTTCATGCGCTGGATCAGAGCCGCGTCCAGCGGCGCCTCGGGCGCCATCGTGGGCGCCAGTTGCTGCTTCAGATGGATCAGGCGGTTCAGGGCCTGGGGGGCGATAAAGGACGGGTTGACATAGTCGCCCGAGGGCCCCAGCCGCAGCCCGAAGTGGTTGTCGGTCTTCAGCGGCGGCCTCTCGTTGATCTGCAGGGGAACGTCATCGCTCAGCAAGCCGGTGTTGAGGAAGACATCCACCCAGGCACGATCATGGGCCCAGGGCTCGTGCACTGCGGGCCGCTGCGCCCCGGTGATACCGTCGGCGCTCAAGCGGGTGGCACGGGCGTTGAAGGACTGGGCCCGCACGCGGTGCGGCAGGGCCAGCATGTCCAGCGGAGCGTTGTGCGGCGCCATGTGCTGGCCGGCGGCCTGCACGCCCAGCACCGTCGGGCTCTCGAACAAGGCCGCGTACAAGGGACGATAGGCCAGCATCAAGGCCCGCGCTTCGTCGCTGCTGAGCGCGCTGCCGCAGCCCAGCCCATCCCACATCCTCAGGTTCTGCGCATCGACGCCGCCGGACATGTTCACATAGTCCACACCATGGCGCTGCAATACCGCCTGCAGGCTTTGCGCCGTGCGCTGCACGCCCTGCTCCAGCGCCGCCCAGTCCTTGGCGCAGGCGCTGCTGCGGTTGGCCTTCAGCACCGCCTCGAAGGGGAAGGGATCCAGCAGCACAAAGCCGGCCTGCGGGCTGGCCTCCACCACCATGCTCAGCACGGCCGCGCCGTGAAAGCCGCTCCACTCCGGCCCGACAAAGGATCGCGCTCCCACCAGCGGGGCCAGCGGCCGCAGCCAGTCGGCCGGCACAAAGCTCGGCCGCTGCTGGCCGGCGCCGTCGCGGTACTGGAAGCCATCAATGGCGCGCAGCAGCTCGACGCCCCAGCGCGGCGCCTGCGCAATCACCGGGTCATGGGGTTCGACCAGACCGGTGCTTTCATTCACGCGGTAATAGGCCAGCATGCGCGAGCGGTAGCGCAGCATGGCACTGAAGAACGGTCCGTAATCAATCAGCAGGACGGTCTGGTCGGAGCGCAGCTTGGCGGGCTGGGCCTGGCCGTCGGAGAAGCGGATGTTACGGATCGGCTCGCAGGGGCCGGTCTGGCTCTGGCTGCAGTCGATCGTCTCGATCCTGGCCTTCTGCTCGGCCACGAAAGCATCGACCTGCTGGCGCAGCAGGGCCTTGTCGATACCTGCCGGATCGGTGACCGGCGGCGGCGGGGGTGGCGGGGGCGGCGACACATCGCTGCCGCCCCCGCCGCCGCCGCCGCAGGCACTCAGGATCACGGCCAGCAGGCCGCAGAACAGCAGGCGCGAGCCCGCCCGGGCTTGCGCTGGCCGCGCAGGCTTCAGAACCGACATGGTGACAACTCCTCAGGGTCTCTCAGGGTCTGCCTCTGCCGTCCTGGCGACGGCTCGCGATGCCTACTGGACAGGCTTCCAGTCGGCCGGCAACCAGCCCTGGCGGAACAGCTCCTGCTGCTTGTGCCAGCCTGGGTCCTGCAGCTTGCAGCGACCACCGTCCTCGGGCGCCCAGCTGCAGCCCATCGGCGTCAGCGCAACCTTCATGCGCTGGATCAGGGCCGCATCCAGCGGCGCCTCCGGCGCCATCGTGGGCGCCAGCTGCTGCTTCAGGTGCATCAGGCGATTCAGGGCATGCGACGTCAGCCAGGAGGTCTGGTAGCGCGTATCGGCCGGGAAGAGATCAAGGCCGTAGACGCCGCTGGTCTCCAGCAGGGGCGACTCATTCGAGAGCATCGGTGACTCGCGCTTGAGCAGGCCGTCGTTGAGGAAGACATCGACCCAGCGTCGGTCCGCAGTCCGGGGCTCGTCGACATCCGGGCGTTGCGATCCCGTCACCCCATCGGCCGGCAGCCGGGTATGGCCGGCCCCGAACAGCGACACCCGCACCCGATGCGGCAGTTCCAGCGCATCCAGGCCATGGGTCTGCGGGCTGATGCCCATGCCGGCTGCCTGCACCAGCAGCGTGCCAGGGCTTGTGCCGAGCACCTCCATCCAGGGCCGGAAGGCCATCAGCAGGCGCTCCCGCTCCGCCAGCGTCAGGCTGCCACCGCAGAGCCGCTGGAAGTCGGCCTCGATCACGCGGGTGTCCAGGCCCGCCGACATATTGATGTAATCCACGCCATGGGGCGCCAGCACCGTGGACCGCAGGCTCTGCGCCAACCGGGCGACACCCTGCTCCAGCGCTACGGCGTCCTTGGCGCACAAGGCGGCACGCTGCGAGCTCACAAGGCCGGTGTAGTCCAGCATCACAAAGCCAGCCTGCGGGCTGTTCTCCACCAGGGCGCTGAACACCTTCAGGCCATGGCCGACCCCGTACTTCAAAGAGGCGAAATCGAGTTCGCCGTTGCGAAAGATCAGCTGACCCAGCTCCTGCAGCCAGGCGGCCGGCACAAAGCTCGGCCGCTGGCGCTGCACGCCCCCGGCGTCGGTGAAGCGGTACTGAAAGCCGTCGAGCCCGCGAAGCAGGTCCACGCCCCAGCGCGGCGTCTCGGCAATGACCGGGTCATGCGAATCGACCAGCCCGTTCGCCTCGTTCAGCCGGTAATAGCCCAGCATGCGCGAGCGATCGCGCAGCACGGCGGGGAAGTCGCTGCCGGTGTCGATCAGCAGCACGGTCTGGTCGGCGCGCAGCTTCTCCGGCACGGCCTGGCCTTGGGAGAAGCGGAGCTGGCGCACCGGTTCGCAGTCGCCAAGCTGGCTCGCATGGCAATTCAAAGCCGCTATCCTGGCCTTCTGCTCGGCCACGAAGACATTGACCTGCTGGCGCAGCAAGGCCTTGTCGATGCCCACCGGATCGGTGATCGGCGGCGGCGGCGGTGGCGGGGGCACTGGCGGTTCACCGCCACCGCCGCCGCAAGCGGCCAGCAGGAGCGCTGCGGCGAGCGCGCTCAGCCCTGCTCCGCCG
Source organism: Paucibacter sp. XJ19-41 (assembly GCF_028462495.1). Lineage (NCBI taxonomy): Bacteria > Pseudomonadati > Pseudomonadota > Betaproteobacteria > Burkholderiales > Sphaerotilaceae > Roseateles > Paucibacter sp. XJ19-41. Next base: position 18,283 of record NZ_JAQOWX010000012.1, on the reverse strand, counting down.
CGTGCGCGGAGACCCTTGTCGTAGCTCATCGAATCATCTCCCTGAATATCTGTCGGGCGCCCTGTCGGCGTCGTCCGGTCTGTGCCGAGACTGAGCCGCAGCCGGATGGACCGGCTGGCGTCGCAGCGATTCTGTGGGGGGAATGATGAGGCCAAGCTGAAGAATTGTTGCCGGCGTGCGCGCAACGCACAACCCTGGCCGGCGCAGGCGCCGCTCAGATTTCCAGTACCACCCGGCCGTCGATGCGGCCCTGCTTCATCGCGGCGAAGATGTGGTTGATGTTCTCGATCTTGTCGCTCGAGTAATGCGCGCTGACCTTGCCCTCGCCGGCGAACTGCAGGGCCTCCTGCAGGTCCAGCCGGGTGCCGACGATGGAGCCGCGCACGGTCTTGGCGTTGAGCACCATATCGAAGATCGGCAGCTCGAAGCCACCCGGTGGCAGGCCGACCAGGGACATGGTGCCGCGCTTGTGCAGCATCGCGAGCCCCTGGGCGAAGGCGCTGCGCGAGACTGCGGTGACCAGCACGCCATGGGCGCCGCGCAGCTGCTTCTGCACCTCGGCCACCGGGTCGCCCGTGGCCGCGTTGAGGCACAGCTCGGCACCGAGCTCGCGGGCCAGCTGCAGCTTGTCCTCGGCCACATCGACGGCGATCACATGAAAGCCCATCGCTTTCGCGTACTGCACCGCCATATGGCCCAGGCCGCCGATGCCCGAGATCGCGACCCAGTCGCCGGGCTTGCAGTCCAGCATCTTCAGGCCCTTGTAGACCGTGACGCCGGCGCACAACACCGGCGCGGCCGGCGCGAAGTCCAGCCCTGCCGGCAGATGGCCGACATAGCCGGGGTCGGCCAGCACGTACTCGGCAAAGCCGCCGTTGACCGTGTAGCCGGTCATCTGCTGGCCGTCGCACAAGGTTTCCCAGCCGCCCAGACAATGCTCGCAATGACCGCAGCTGGTGTGCAGCCAGGGCACACCGACCCGGTCGCCCTCCTTCAGGAACTTGACGCCGGCCCCGACCCGCGCCACATAGCCCGCGCCCTCATGGCCCGGGATGAAGGGCAGGCTGGGCCGGACCGGCCAGTCACCCTCGGCCGCGTGCAGATCGGTGTGGCAGACCCCGCTGGCCACCACCTTGACCAGCACCTGGCCCGGCGGCACCTCGGGCACATCCACCTCATCGACTTCCAGCGGACGGCCGAACTCACGGACCACCGCAGCCTTCATCTTCTCCGTCATGGCAACACTCCTGAGCAAGAGGATCCTGCTCGCCAGTGTCCCTGGCCGTGGTACCGGCCGTCTTGATCTGGATCAGCCCTCCCGCTTGGCCAGCAAGGCCCGCGCGACGCGGGCCACCGGCGGGCGGCCCAGCGCGCTGGAGATGTAGGCGCTGGCATCGACCAGCTTGTCGATGTCGATGCCGGTCTCTATGCCCAGACCGTTGAGCATGAAGAGCACGTCCTCGGTCGCGACATTGCCGGTCGCGCCCTTGGCATAGGGGCAACCGCCCAGGCCCGCTACGCTGGCATCGAATGTATGCACGCCCAGCTCCAGGCAGGCGTAGATATTGCTCAGCGCCTGGCCATAGGTGTCGTGGAAATGGCCGCTGACCTCGACCAGCGGGTAATGCTTGAGCGCCCGCTCCATCGCGGCCTGCACCTTCTTCGGCGTGCCAACGCCGATGGTGTCGGCCACGCCCATATGGTCGACACCGATGCTCTTCATCAACAGCACCACGCGCTCCACCTGGTCGGCGCTGATTTCACCCTCGTACGGGCAGCCCAGCGCGCAGGACAGCGCGCCGCGCACCTTGATGCCGGCCTCGTGCGCGGCAGCCACCACGGGGGCGAAGCGGGCTATGCTCTCGGCGATCGAGCAGTTGATGTTCTTCTGCGAGAAGGCTTCGCTGGCGGCGGCGAACACGACGATCTCGTCGGGCTTGGTCGGCAGCGCGGCTTCCAGACCCTTCATATTCGGCGTCAGCACCGAGTAGCGCACGCCGGGCTTGCGCGTGATCGCCGTCATCACCTCGGCGTTGTCGGCCATCTGCGGCACCCATTTCGGCGAAACGAAGCTGGTGACCTCGATCTCCTTCAGGCCGGCGTCCTGCAGCATGTGCACGAGCGTGGCCTTGTGCTCGGTGGACACCGGCTGCTTCTCGTTCTGCAGGCCGTCGCGCGGGCCGACATCGACGAGGGTGACTCGATTGGGCAGGCTCATTGTGTTTACTCCAGTCGCAAGAGTTCGGCACCATCGCCGACCTGATCGCCGACGGCAAACAGCAGCTCAGCCACCACGCCGTCACGCGGCGCATTGATCGTGTGTTCCATCTTCATCGCCTCCATCACCGCCAGAGCCTGGCCCTTGGTGACGGTGTCGCCGGGCTGGGCCAGGAAGGACACCATCTTGCCGGGCATTGGCGCCGTCAGCCGGCCGGCCTCGGCGGCCCCTTCGCCGGCATGGGCAATCGGGTCGATCTCGGTCAGCAGCGCCGAGCCCTGGGGCGCGAACACCGCCACCTGCTCGCCCAGCGCGTAGGTCTTGACCATCACGCGCTGCTGGTCCAAGCCTTCGCCGAGCAGCAGTTCGTGGCTTTCGAGGCTGGCGGAGTTGACGGCAAAAGCCTGCGCCTGGCCTTCCACGGTCAGCTGCATGCCGCCATGGTGATGGCGCGACAGCAGCACCTCGTGATGGGCATTGCCGGTCTCCAGATCGAAGCGGCGCGCCGAGGCGCCGTACATGCGCCAGCCATCGCGGCGGCTCCAGGGGTCGCTGGTCTGCAGGCTGGCCTCATGGGCCAAGGTATGGGCGACGACGGCCGCTGCGGCGATGGTCAGCGGCAGGCCCGCTTGCTCGAACAGCGCGGCGCGCTCGCGCTCGATCAGGCCGGTGTCCAGATCGGCCTGGGTGAACGAGTCCGTCGAGGCGCAGCGGCGCAGAAAGGCCACATTGGTCTGCAGGCCGACGATGTGCGTGTCGCGCAGCGCCGCATCGAGGCGCGCCAGCGCCTGGGCCCGATCCTCGCCCCAGACAATCAGCTTGGCCACCATCGAGTCGTAGAAGGGGCTGATCGCATCGCCCTCGCCGACGCCCGAGTCGATCCGCACATCGCCGCGCTGGAAGCTGACATGGGCCGGCCAGCGCGCGACGCTCAAGCTGCCTGTGGCCGGCAGGAAACCGGCCTCGGGGTTCTCGGCGCAGATGCGGGCTTCGATCGCATGGCCGTGCATGCGCAGCTGATCCTGCTTCAGCGGCAGTGGCTCGCCCGAGGCCACGCGCAGCTGCCACTCGACCAGATCCTGGCCGGTGATCGCTTCGGTCACCGGATGCTCGACCTGCAGCCGGGTGTTCATCTCCATGAAATAGAAACGCCCGTCCTGCTCACAGATGAACTCCACCGTGCCAGCGCCGACATAGCCCACCGCTTTCGCCGCCGCCACGGCGGCATGGCCCATCTCGGCGCGGCGCTCGGCCGTCATGCCCGGTGCGGGCGCTTCTTCCAGCACCTTCTGGTGGCGGCGCTGCACCGAGCAGTCGCGCTCGAACAGATAGACGCAGTCGCCCTGGGTGTCGCCGAAGACCTGGATCTCGATATGGCGGGGCTTTTGCACATAGCGCTCGATCAGCACCGCATCGTCGCCGAAGCTGTTGATCGCCTCGCGCTTGCAGGAGGCCAAGGCCGCATCGAATTCTTCGGCCTTCAGCACCGCCCGCATGCCCTTGCCACCGCCGCCGGCGCTGGCCTTGATCAGCACCGGAAAACCGATGCGCTCGGCTTCGCGCTTGAGCAAGGCGGGGTCCTGGTCAGCGCCGTGATAACCGGGCACCAGCGGCACACCGGCCGCTTCCATCAGTCGCTTGGACTCCGCCTTCAGGCCCATGGCCTGGATGGCCGAGGCCGGCGGGCCGATGAAGACCAGGCCGGCGTTCTTGCAGGCAGTGGCGAACTCTTCGTTCTCGCTCAGGAAGCCATAGCCCGGATGGACCGCCTCGGCCCCGGTAGCCTTGGCGGCGTCGAGGATGCGCTGCCATTGCAGATAGGAGTCGCGCGGCGCCGGGCCGCCGATCAGCACCGCCTCGTCGCAGGCCTGCACATGCTTGGCGCGGGCGTCGGCCTCGGAGTACACCGCCACGGTCTTTAGCCCCAAGCGACGGGCGGTAGCCGCAACACGGCAGGCGATTTCGCCGCGATTCGCGATCAGGATTTTCTTGAACATGGCAGGTCTCCAGTCATTGCTTGCTTGTTGGCTTGTCGGTCCATGGTCATGAGTCCAGACCATCGGGATTCTTCAGGGACTTCTTGTCCTCGGACGCTAGGCGGCGCTCCACCTTCTTCACATCCTCTGCGGCCGGCAGGCTCTCGGGTCGAATGCCCCGGTCGAGCAGGGTCTTGCGCACGGCTTCGTTATTGGTGACGTGTTCTTGGGAGATGGCGCCCTCACTCGCCATCCGATGCTCACGGGCATTGAAGATCGTGATCTCGGCGGCGAAGTCCTTCGCCTTGAGGACGATGGTGGGCGCGAAGTCGGCCAGCGGCCGGCTCTCGGGGACTTTCCACTGCGCCTTCATCGCCTGCGTGGATTTTCCGAACAGGGCCTGATCGCCCTTGCTACGGATCAGGGCGAAGTCCTGATTGCCGCCCGCTTGCTCGTAGATCACATCCGAGAGTTCCTTTTCGGTGGCGCTGAGCTTTCGGCGTGCCGAGATGCGCTCTGCATCAAGCAGGCGCTGCTCGATGAGCTCCGCCCGCCGAGTCTGGATGGCAAAGTAGGTTTGCGCGAAGGCAATTTCCTGCTTCTTCGGGTCCCCGTTCTGAGCGATCAGGTAGCAGGCGTAACGCGTGAGCATGATGTCGTCCACCTCACGCTGGCTGCCCGAGCCCAACTCGACCATTTTGTTGACGGCAACAAAATGGTCGGACACCGGGTGCCCGGACACTTCGCAAGCGATCCTGGCCTTGGCAATGACGGCACCGAAATTCCGCCATTCCGCATAGCCAAGCAAAAACTGCAGATCGCGACCAAGCCAGTACTCGACCCCGCCGTCGGTTTGCTGCGCGTGGCCTTCAAAGGTACTGGTCAAGGAATGAACGATTTCAGTTTTCATCTTTGACTCCCTGAAGTGTTTCGTCACTCAACAGACCAGCCGTTCGCTCGCCTCAATGCGCCGTGCAAGCCTTGCTTTCACATGCCTCAGCCGACGGCGACGACAACTCCGCCTCGGTCGCGCAGCGCATGCCCAAGCGATCCAGCAGCGCCCTATCCTTCTCCGCCTGCGGATTGCTGGTCGTCAGCAGCTTGTCGCCGTAGAACATCGAGTTGGCGCCGGCCAGGAAACACATCGCCTGCAGCGATTCCGGCATTTCCTCGCGACCGGCCGACAGCCGCACCATCGCCCTCGGCATCGTGATCCGCGCCACCGCGATCGTCCGCACGAACTCGAAGGGGTCCAGCGCGGCGGTGCCGGCCAGCGGCGTGCCTTCGACCTGGACCAGGTTGTTGATCGGCACCGACTCGGGATAGGGGTCCAGATTGGCCAGCTGCACGATCAGGCCGGCGCGCTGGCGGCGGGTTTCGCCCATGCCGACGATGCCGCCGGAGCAAACCTTCAGGCCGACGCCGCGCACGCGGTCCAGCGTGTCGAGCCGGTCCTGGTAGGTGCGGGTCGTGATGATCTGGCCGTAGAACTCGGGGGCGGTGTCGAGGTTGTGGTTGTAATAGTCCAGGCCGGCCTCGCGCAGTTGCTCGGCCTGGCCATCGGCCAGCATGCCGGCGGTCAAGCAGGTCTCCAGACCCATGGCCTTGACCTCGCGCACCATGTCGCCGATCTGCTCCAGATGGCGCTCCTTGGGCGCGCGCCAGGCCGCGCCCATGCAAAAGCGCGTAGCGCCATTGGCCTTGGCGGCACGAGCGGCTTCCAGCACCTCGTCCAAGGGCAGCAGCTTCTCGGCCTTCAGCCCGGTGTCGAAATGGGCCGATTGCGGGCAGTACTTGCAGTCCTCCTCGCAGCCACCGGTCTTGATCGACAAGAGCGTGGACAGCTGCACCGCATTGGCATCGAAATGCTCGCGGTGCACGGTCTGGGCGCGGAACAGCAGATCGTTGAAGGGCAGCTCGAACAGGGCCGCGACCTCGTTGACGGTCCAGGGCTTGGCGTTGCGGCGGTCGGCGTCGGTGGTCGGCGTCAGGGTTTGGATCTGGTTCATAGGGGAAAGTCTTTGAGGTGCGCGGCCACGGCCGCGGGAGTCGGATCGGGAAGCCGAGGCACATGGCCCCAGCAAGGCACTTGCAGGCCGGCCGCCAGCGCCGCGAGATTGTCGGCCACATGACCAAAAGCAGGGTCCACCGTGTTGGCCACCCAGCCAGCCAGCACGAGGCCACGGGCGCGGATGGCTTCGGCCGTCAACAAGGCATGGTTGATGCAGCCCAGCCGCAGGCCGACGACCAGCACGACGGGCAGGGCCAGGTCCACCGCGAGGTCGGCGGTGTCCCAGGCCTCGGTGAGCGGTACGCGAAAGCCGCCGACGCCCTCCACCAAGACCAGATCGGCCTTGGTGGCGGTGCTGCGGATCGCGGCCAGCAGGGCGCCCCGCTCGATGCTGCGGCCCTCCAGCCGCGCAGCGATATGCGGGGCACAGGCGGTGCGCAGCTGCAGCGGGCCCACCTCGTCAAGACTCAGGCCCAGGGTCTGGGCGGCGTGCAGCTGGCTGACGTCCTCGTTGACCCAGCGCCCGTCGGCGTCCTGGCTCTGGCCGGCGGCCAGCGACTTGATAGGCGCGACGCGCCGGCCGGCCTGCTGCCAGGCATGGGTCAGGCCGGCCGTGATCGCGGTCTTGCCGATCTCGGTGTCGGTGCCGGTGATGAAGAAGCCCTTCATTGGATGGCCTCCGCCTCCAGCGCGGTCAGCAGGCGGTCGACATCGGCCGCCGTGTGCGTGGCGCACAAGGTGATGCGCAGCCGCGCCTCGCCCGCGGGCACGGTCGGCGGCCGGATGCCGGGCACGCGCAGGCCCTGGGCCTCCAGCGCCGCCGCCAGCCGCATCACCTCGGCATTGCCGCCGATGATCAGCGGCTGCACGGGGGTGTCGGAGGCAGCCAGGCGCCAACTCAAGCGCGGATGGCTCGCCAGCAATCGGGCCACGCCGCTGCGCAGCCGCGCCTGCAGATCGATCAGCGCCGCGCGGCGTTGCAAGCCGGTCTCGCCCTCGATCAGGTCCAGGCTGGCCTGCAGCGCATGGGCAACAGCCGGCGGCGAGGCGGTCGTGAAGATATAGGTGCGCGCGGCCTGCAGCAGGTACTGGATCACCGTCTCGTGAGCCGCGACGAAGGCGCCGGCCAGGCCGGCGGCTTTGCCCAGGGTGCCGACCACAATCAGCCGCTCGCTGCGCAGCTGGAAATGTTCCAGCGCGCCGCGCCCCCGCTCGCCCAGCACGCCGAAGCCATGGGCATCGTCGACGATCAGCCAGGCATCGAACTGCTCGGCCAAGGCCAGCAACTCCGGCAGCGGCGCGATATCGCCGTCCATGCTGAACACCGCATCGCTGACGATCAGCTTGAGCTTGGCCGTGCTGGCCTGCAGCTGCGCGCGCAGCTCGGCCAGATCGGCGTGGGCATAGCGCCGGGCCTGGGCCTTGGCGAGGCGGCAGCCGTCGATCAAGGAGGCATGGTTCAGCGCATCCGAGAAGATCTCGGCGTCCGCATCACCGAGCGCCGTGATCACCGCCAGATTGGCCATATAGCCGGTGCAGAAGCCCAGCACCTGGGCCTGCGGGATATGCGGCGCGAACCAGCCAGCCAGCCGCTCTTCGAGCTGCTCGTGCGCGATCGAATGGCCGCTGATCAGATGCGAGGCGCCGGCGCCGCCGCCATAGATCTGCGCGCCCTCGGCCAGCGCCGCCGCCAGCCGGGGCTCGGCCGCCAGGCCCAGATAGTCATTGCTGCAGAACATCAACAGCTCGCGCGTGAGGCCGTCGGCGCCGCGCACCAACTGTTTGGCAGCCGTGGGGCTTTGCGCGGCACGCAGGAAGCGGGTCAGGTCCTGTGCGGCGATTGCGGCCAGCTTGGTCTGCAGATGCTCAAGAAGCATGGCTGAGCACCTCATTCAGCGTGGCCTGCACGGCATCGACAAGAAACTGCGCGGTGGGCGCGTCGATCAGATAAGGCGGCATCAGGTAGACGGTGTGGCCGATCGGGCGTATCAGCAGCTCATGGGTGCGCGCGGCCAGGTGGAAGCGCTCGGAAAAACCCGGCCCGGCATCGATCACATCGAAGGCCAGCACCATGCCGCGCTGGCGCTGATTCGCGATGCGCGCATCGGCGGCCAAGGGCGCAAAAGCCTCGGCCAGCAGGGCCGCCTGCTCGCGGTTGCGCACCAGCTGGCCGGCATCGAAACGGTCCAGCACCGCATTGGCCGCCGCACAGGCCAGCGCATTGCCGGTATAGGAATGCGAGTGCAGAAAGCCACGCGAGACGTCCTCGCTCCAGAAGGCCTGGTAGACCTCGTCCGTCGTCAGCACCAGGGACAGCGGCAGCGTGCCACCGGTGATGCCTTTGGAGAGCAGCAGGAAGTCGGGCCAGGGTGCTTCGACTTGCTCCCAGGCAAAGAAGCTGCCGGTGCGCCCGCAGCCGACCGCGATCTCGTCGGCGATCAGGTGCACCTCGAACTCGCTGCACAGCGCGCGCAGGCCGCGCAGATAGGCCGGCTCGTGCATCACCATGCCGGCTGCGCCCTGGATCAGCGGCTCGACGATGACGGCGGCGATATGGTCGTGGCGCGCTTCGAGCAGGGCCCGCATCGCGGCCAGCGCCTGGGCCTCGTTGTTCAATCGGCTGTCGGGCGATTCGACGATGTGGGCGCGCATCAACAGCGGGTCGTAGGCGTCGCGGAAGATCGCCACATCGGTGACGGCCAGCGCGCCGATGGTCTCGCCGTGATAGCCGTTCTTCAGGCAGACGAACTCGCGTTTCTCGGTGCGGCCGCGGTTGCGCCAGCTGTGAAAACTCTGCTTCAGCGCGATCTCGACGGAGCTGGCTCCGTCGCTGCCGAAGCACACATGGCCCAGGGCGCCACCGGTGCGCGCGCTCAGGCGCTCGGCCAGCCGCACGGCCGGCTCATGGGTGCAGCCGGCCAGCATCACATGGGGCAAGGTGTCGAGCTGCGCCTTGATCGCGGTGTTCAGACCCGCATCGGAGTGGCCGAAGAGATTGACCCACCAGGAAGAGCAGGCATCGAAATAGCGCCGGCCCTGGTGATCAAACAGCCAGGCGCCCTCGCCACGCGCCATCGGCAGCGGCGGCAGCTTGGCGGCCCGCGCCATCTGCGTGCAGGGGTGCCAGATGCTGCCGAGGCTGCGGCGCTGCCAGTCTTCTTGTACTGCCAAAGACATTGGAGTCAGTTCAGCCACGAGGGCTTGCTCTTGTTCAGAAAGCTCTGCACGCCCTCGCGCCCCTCGGCGCTGGCGCGAATGTCGGCGATGCGGCGTGCGGTGTCGTCGCGCAGCGCCGGCGTGATCGGCTCATGGGCCAGGTCTTGCACCAGCTTCTTGCAGGCGCGCACGGCGGCCGGGCCGTTGGCGATCAAGGCCACCGACAAGGCATCGACCTTCTCGTCCAGCGTGTCGGCCGTCGCCAGCTCATGGACCAGGCCCAGGCGCTGCGCCTCGGTGGCCGAGAAGCGCTCGGCGGTGAGGAAATAGCGCCGCGAGGCCTGTTCGCCCAAGGCCCGCACGACGTAGGGGCCGATGGTGGCCGGCAGCAGGCCGAGCTTGGCCTCGGACAGGCAGAAGCCCGCCGTGTCGGCCGCGACGACGATGTCGCAGACCGACACCAGGCCGACGCCGCCGGCATAAACATCGCCCTGCACCCGCGCGATCACCGGCACCGGGCAGCTGTAGATGGTCCACAGCATCTCGGCCAGCAGGCGAGCATCGGCATGGTTCTCGTCCCAGCTGAAGCCGGCCATGGACTTCATCCAGTTCAGGTCGGCGCCGGCGCAGAAGGCCTTGCCCTCGGCAGCCAGCACGATGGCGCGCAGCGTCGTGTCCTGCCCCAGGGCCGCAAAGGCCGCCGTCAGCTCGGCGATCAGGAGCTCGTTGAAAGCGTTCCGCACCTCGGGGCGGTTCAAGGTCACGCGCGCGACATGGCCTTCGCGGCGGATATGCAGGGTGTTCGTCATCATGGCTCTCCGAGTGTCTTGACCATCAGCACGCTGGCGTAGGTCTTGCCGTCCCATTGCACCTCGCCGACCTGGGCGTAGCCGCGCTTGGCATAGCGGCGCTGCAGATGCTCGGCCGGCTTGGCGGTGTCCAGCGCCACATGGGCAAAGCCGCGCTCGACGGCCCATGCCTCGGCGGCGTCCATCAGGCGTTCGCCCAGGCCCTGACCTTGCACCGCCGGGTCGACCGCGAACTGCGACAGGATGGCCGTGTCCTCGCGCAGGTACCAGGGCGTGTCCAGGCTCCAGGCGTCCTGCTCGGGCCGGTAGGGACCGCGCATATTGACCGTGCCTACCAGCTGCCCTGCGGCCTCGGCCACCAGGCAACCGCTACCGGCCACCCGCTTGGCGGTCAGCTCGACGCTCTGGTCCACCGCGGTGAAGTTCCAGCCCTGCGCGCCCAGCGAGGCGTAGGCCTTGTGCAGCAAGGCGGTCAGGCGCTCGATCGAGTCGCCGGCGGCCAGCGGCCTGATCGTGATGTGCGTTGTCGTGTTCATCAATGGGTCCAAACCTTGAGCCCGCGCCGCGCCTCCAGCGCGTCGAAATCGCGGTCCTTGTGCAGCAGCGCGTAGTCGTTTTCGATGCAGAAGGCGGCCACCAGCACATCGATGCCGCTGCGCACCGTGTAGCCGCTGGCGCGCAGATCGCGGTAATGCTGGACGGCGGCCAGGGCCGTGTCCTCGCCGCCGCAGATCTCGATGCTGAGACCCTGCATCAGCAGGCTGGCCTGGCGCAGATCGCGCTCATGCCGGAAGCCGCGCAAGACCTCGAACAGCACCAGATCGGGAACGACGATGCGCACCTCGCCATGGTCCAGCAGCTGGGCCAGCTGATCGACGGCCGCATTCCTGTGGCCAGCGAAGAAGTCGATCCAGACGCTCGAATCAACGACCAGCACGGCGCGCCTTCCCCGGCGCCGGTTCGCGCGCCAGCAAGGCTTTATCGGGTTCTGCGGGTGCGGTCGTCCAGTCGATGCTGTCGTCGCCTTCCCACTGGAGCTTGCCGCGCCATTTGAGGATCTCGCGATAGGCCGACTGGCGCGCCAACAGGCGCAAGCCCGCCTCGACCGCCTCCTTCTTGGTCTTGAAGGGGCCTGCCTGCAAGGCCTTGGCCATCAAATCGTCATCAATCTCGATATTGGTGCGCATGATGTGTACCTTCAGTTGATTTCACACACATCATACACTTTACATCCGGAACACGCCGAACTTCGTCTCGGCAATCGGCGCATTCAGCGCCGCCGACAGACCAAGGGCCAGCACGCGACGGGTGTCGGCCGGGTCGATCACACCGTCGTCCCACAGTCGCGCCGAGGCGTAATAAGGATGCCCCTGATCCTCGTACTGCTGGCGGATCGGCGCCTTGAAAGCCTCTTCCTCCTCGGACGACCAACTGCCGCCCTTGGCCTCGATGCCGTCGCGCTTGACCGTGGCCAGCACGCTGGCAGCCTGATCGCCGCCCATCACCGAGATGCGCGCGTTGGGCCACATCCACAGGAAGCGCGGGCTGTAGGCGCGGCCGCACATGCCGTAATTGCCGGCCCCGAACGAGCCGCCGATGATGATGGTGAACTTGGGCACCGCAGCACAGGCCACCGCCGTCACCATCTTGGCGCCGGCGCGGGCAATGCCCTCGTTCTCGTACTTGCGGCCCACCATGAAGCCGGTGATGTTCTGCAGAAAGACCAGCGGGATCTTGCGCTGGCAGCACAGCTCGATGAAGTGCGCGCCCTTGTTGGCGCTCTCGGCAAACAGGATGCCGTTGTTGGCGACGATGCCCACCGGCATGCCCTCGATATGGGCGAAGCCGCAGACCAGGGTGGCGCCGTAACGGGCCTTGAACTCATCGAACTCCGAGCCGTCGACCACGCGGGCGATCACCTCGCGCACATCGAAGGGCTTGCGGGTGTCGGTCGGGATCACGCCGTGCAGCTCGGCCGCGTCGAACAGCGGCGCGCGCGGCGTCTGGGTCAGCAGCTGACCTTGCTTGCGCCAGTTCAGCGCCGCCACCGACTGGCGCGCCAGGGCTAGCGCATGGGTGTCGTCATTGGCCAGATGGTCGGCCACGCCGGACAGCCGCGTGTGCACATCGCCGCCGCCCAGGTCTTCGGCGGTGACGACCTCGCCGGTCGCAGCCTTCACCAGCGGCGGGCCGCCCAGAAAAATCGTGCCCTGGTTCTTGACGATGATGGTTTCGTCGCTCATCGCCGGCACATAGGCGCCGCCGGCCGTGCAAGAGCCCATCACGACGGCGATCTGCGGCACGCCCTGGGCGCTCAGATTGGCCTGGTTGAAAAAGATCCGCCCGAAATGGTCGCGGTCCGGGAACACCTCGTCCTGGTTGGGCAGATTGGCGCCGCCGCTGTCCACCAGATAGATGCAGGGCAGGCGGTTCTGCTGCGCGATCTCCTGCGCCCGCAGATGCTTCTTGACCGTGATCGGGTAATAAGTGCCGCCCTTGACGGTGGCGTCGTTGCAGACGATCAGGCATTCGACGCCCGAGACCCGGCCGATGCCGGCAATCATGCCGCCGCCCGGTGCCGCGTTGTCGTACATATTCAGGCCGGCCAGCGGGGCGATCTCCAGAAAGGGGGTGCCGGGGTCCAGCAGCATCTCGACCCGCTGGCGCGGCAGCAGCTTGCCCCGAGCGGTGTGCTTGGCGCGGGCCGCCTCGCCGCCGCCCTGGGCGATCTGCTCCAGCCGCACGCTGAGATCGGCGATGACGCCGCGCATCGCCTCGGCATTGGCCTTGAAATCCGCCGAACGGGCGTTGAGCTTGGTGGTGAGGACGGCCATCTTGTCTCCAGAGCGGCCCGCCTCAGCACAAATTCTGAGTCAGGCTCAATTCATGTTTTTGCAGCTTCTCAAGAAGCTGCGAGAGCGCGAGAATAGTTCAGAGCGGGCACTCGCGCAAGCAGGCTTGAGCTTTACTCAAGAATTGCGCACAATCGCGCCACGATGAACACTGCCACCCTGCCCGCCCAACGCCGCGCCCCCGCCAGCGCCAAGGCCGAGCAGCGCGTGCGCGACATTCTGCGCGTCGGTCGCGCGGTGTTCGCTGAGGCAGGCTACGAGCGCACGACCACCACCGAGATCGCCCAGCGCCTGGGCATCTCCGAAGCCACCGTCTTCACCTATTTCCGCAGCAAGCGCGATCTGTGCATGCGGGTCATCGGCGACTGGTACGACGAGATCATCGGCGCGATCGAGGCCGGCCTGCCGCGCGAGCAGCCGGTGCGCCAGCAGCTGGAGTTCGTCGTCCACACCCATCTGCGCCTGTTCCTGATCCAGGGCACGGGGCTGTGCGCGCTGGTGCTGTCGGAAGGCCGCACCAAGAGCGTCGCCGGCCAGGAACTCGGCGAGGCCTTCACCGCCCTGCAGCGCCGCTACACCGCGCCGCTGATGGATCTGCTGGCGCGCGGCCAGGCCAGCGGCGAGGTGCGCCGCGACATCTCCTTGCGCATGCTCCGCTCGCTGGTGTTCGGGCCGATGGAGCACCTCCTCTGGGAAGCCATCACGGTGCAGCGACCGATCGACATCGAGGCCAGCGCCCGCGATCTGGTGGCCCTGCTGTGGCCGGCGCTGCAGGCACCGGATCAGGAACTGCAGCAACTGCGGCGGCTACGGCAGGATTTGCAGGACGCACTGGCCAAGACCTGAGCGGAATGCCGCTCGGAAAAGGAAAGGCCGGGCAAGCCCGGCCTTCTCGCTCATCCTGATCGACCGGCAAGCCGGTCGATCAAGCCCTCATCACCAGAAGGTGTACTCGGCCGTCAGGCGGAGCATGCGGCCCTGCACGTCCTCGCGATCCTGCGGGATGATGCCGCCCACGCCAAAGGCGCGATAGTTGGTGGACGGACGCTCATCCAGCAGATTGCGCACATTGGCACTCAGCTTGAGCGCCTTGGTGACGTCGTAGCTGACGTTGTAGTCCAGCCGGGACTCCGGCGCCACGATGCACTGCGCCTCGGTCAGGCCCTTGGTCTTCGCGCAGTCCTCGACGGTCCAGGCCGGCGCATTGAAGTCATCGTTCAACAGGCGGCTGGACGTGAAGTGCAGGCTCAGGACCTGGCTGAACTTGCCCAGGTTGTGACTGACCGCCATCTTGGACTTCCAGCGCGGATAGTCATAGCGCCCGGCCAGATTGTCGCCATAGCCCTTGCGCGAAGCCACCCAGGCACGGTACGAGATCACATAGGTGGCCTCGGCATCCAGGCCCAGCTTGCCGATCGGCGTGTTGCCCTGGGTCTTGAAACTCACGTCCACGCCGCTGGTCTTGGTGCTGAACAGGTTCTCGAACTGCGCCACGACCGAGGCCAGGCGACCCGCCGTCACGCCGTACTTGGCCCGGGCCGCAGCGTCGAAGTAGGCATCGTTCTCCAGCGGCAGGCGATTGACAACGCCGGGGGCCAGCGTGTCCTCAATGCTCAGCAGGTCATTGGTGCTCTTGCGGCCGATCTCGCTCTTGCGCTCGATGATCCAGTAGTCCGCCGTCAGCGCCACATCGCGGGCGGGCGAGAAGGCGGCACCGAAGGTCAGACTCTTGCTGGTCTCGGGCTTCAGCTTGGGGTTGTGCGCCACGATGCTGGCCACGCCAACCCGGCACTCACCCGTCACGCTGTCCGCCTGCGCGGTGAGCAACTGCTTGTTGCTGTCGCCAGCCGGCAAGGCCGCCGCCTGGGCCTTCAGATCGCGCGAGTAAGCGGTGGCCTGAGCGCAGCGCTTGGGATCGTTGATGTTGTTATTGAAGGCAAACTTGGTCGAGGGGGCGTTCTCGGTCAGGTTGGGCGCGCGGAAACCGGTCTCCAAGGTGCCGCGCAGCAGCACCTCCTTGTTGGGCTGGAAGCGCAGGCTCAGCTTGGGCGACACGTGAGCACTGAAGCCGGGGAACTTGTCGATGCGCGCTGCCGCCTGCATCTCCAACTGCTTGCTCAGCGGCAGGCTGACTTCGCCGAACACCGCGCCATAGTTGCGGCTGGCATCGGCACGTACCGAGCCATAGCCGACGATGTCGCCGCGCTCCAGGCCACCACGCGGGCCGATGTCCACCTCTTCGCGGCGCAGCTCGAAACCGCTGGCGAAGCCGATGGCGCCGCCGGTCCACTGACCCAGTTCGCCGCTGAGCTTGCCGTCCAGGAAGTACTGCTTGGTCGTGGCGCTGTAGCCGAAGACCGGGAACAGCTTGTTGAGCACGTCGGCACTGTTGGCCTGGCCGAGCTTGTAGCCATTGGGCTTGTTGAAGAAGTCGGCATCCAGCACCGGCTTGGTGTAGTCGCCGATCACCTCCTTGAACCCGTCAACGCTGAAAGAGCCGCGCTGGTCGGACGTGGTCTTGCCGCCCATCACACCGACGGCGGTTTCCCAGTCATAGCCGGCAAACGTCCCCTTCAGGCCCGCCAGTGCGCGGTACTGATCGGTCGTCGCCACCTTGCTGCTGCCCGCATCATTGAAGCGATAGCGGAAGGCCGCTTCGGCGCCGGTGTTGTTCAGCGGGTGGCCGGCCGGCAGACCGCGCGGCGTGAAGGATTTCAGCCCGTTGGTCTGCGGGTCGCCCCAGACCGTCGGAGCGATGCCGTCACCATAGGCATCGTAGGCACTCTGATAGCTGGTCTTGGTGCGCGAGAACAGCAGCTCCGAGAAGCCCTCCAGCGTATCGCTGATCAGCAGCCGGCCCGACACCAGGGCGGTCACGCGGTCGGAAGCCGGCGTGGCCTCGAAGCGTTCATAACGGTCGTACTGGCACAGCCCCGAGACGATCTGCGCCGGCGGGCAGTTGGTCGCCGGAACGAGGGCGATCTTGCCGTCCGCGCCCCTGCGGCGGAAGTTGCCGGGCCAGGAATAGGACGAGGGCGTGCCAAAGCCCGAGGAGTAGGTGCGATAGGCCGGGTTCACATCATCCAGCACCTCGTTCCACATCACGCCATTGCGGGTGTAGACATCCAGATTGGCCAGCACATTGAAGCGGTCCTTGTTCAGACTGCCGAAGCCGCCGGTGATGGTGGCGCTGCGGTCGTTGAACTGCGAGTTCTTCAGCGAACTCTGCCCCGTCACCTTGGCGATCAGGCCTTCATAGTCACTGCGGGTGACGATATTGATCACGCCGGCCACCGCGTCCGAACCGTAGATGGCTGCGCCCCCGGTCTTCAGGATCTCGATGCGCTCCACCGCTTCCAGCGGCAGGCTGTCGATATTGGTGAAGGTCTGGTTGTAGTCGGCCAGCGGATAGGGCGCGACGCGGCGGAAGTTCAGCAGGGTCAGGGTCGACTGCTTGCCCAGATTGCGCAGCGATGCAGACGAGGCACCGCCGGCAAAGCTGTTGCTGCCGCTCAGGTCGCTCAGGCTGGTGGTGCTGGCCGCCAGCTGCCTGATCAGCTCCTGCACCGTGGCAGCACCGGAGGCCTTGATCTCCTCGCGGCGCAACACCTGCACCGGCGCGGCGCCCTCGGCATCCACCCGCTTGATGCGGCTGCCGGTCACCTCAACGCGCTCCAGTGCGGTGGGTTCGGCGGCATGGATATTGAAACAGGCCAGGGCGCTGGCCATGGCGACTCCGGTCAGTGCCCATTGGGCCCGACGCTGGGTAGAACGAGACATTGTGAGATCCCCTCAGGGGCGGTCGGCACGGCACCCACCGGGTGCGTCCGTCGCCCTATGATTGTTTGAAGTGTTGTGCCGCTCCCAGGCCCTTGAGGCGTCAGCCTTGAGGGCCTGAAAACGGAGCCTCATTTTGTCAGCCGCATCAAAGCCAAGCCCTGTTCGGCCGGCGAATTGATGCACAGACACAACAAACCCAGCACAAACCCTTAGCTCATTCAAGGCCGGCCACAATCGCGGACAGCAAGTCCTGCGTTGAGGCCGGCAGCGGCAGACCCGGGGTCAGGTCATCCACCTGGGTGGCAGCGAGAGGTGAGCAAACATGAAGCTGGCCGACGGCATACGCAAGCACGGATTCAAGCGCTGGTACGAGCGCGAGCTGCTGAGCGGCCATGCCCATCTGGGGCTGGCTTTTTTGAGCGCGATCGGCTTGATGGCAGCCTTCGAGGGCTTCTTCACCTTCCACAGCCTGGCCGACAAGCTGATGGACGTGGCCAGCATCGCGCTGTGCGGCCTGGCCGGTGTCTGGGCCTTGCGCCGCTACCTCTATTTGCTGGCTCATGCGGAGCACATCGCCCACCAGGCCGAATGCCCCGGCTGCGGCAGCTATGCGCGCTTCGTGCTGGTGGGCGCCGACAGCCACGGGCTGAAGGTGCGCTGCCGCCAGTGCGAGCGCGTCTGGCTGATCAGCGAGTAAGCCGCCTTCCGATAACATCTGCCGCCAAGAGCGCCGTCCGCGCGCTCAGGGGGCGCCAGATGACATCGCGAAGCGACACATGGCTATGGCCGGCGGCGGCCGTGCTGGCCGCGGCGGCCTTGCCGCTGCAGGCACAGACGGCCCAGGCCCACTGGAACTACCGCATCCAGCCGGGCGACACCTTGATCGGCCTGACCGAGACCTATCTCGACGGCAAGCACAGTTGGCGCGATCTGCAGCGCCTGAACAAGGTGGCCGATCCGCTGAAGCTGCCGCCCGGCGGCACGCTGCGCCTGCCGATCACCTGGCTGCAGCGCGAGGCCAGCGTGGCCCGTGTGCTGTTCACCCAGGGCGACGCCAGCCTGCTGCGCCCACCCAGCCCGGCCGCAGCGCTGAGCGCCGGCACCGAGCTGCGCGCCGGCGACCAGCTGCGCACCGGCGCCCAATCGTCGATCAGCCTGCGCTTTGTCGATGGCTCGCGCCTGCTGATCGCGCCGGACAGCCGCCTGACGCTGGAGCAGCTGCTGGTCTATGGCCGCAGCGCGCTGCCGGCCATGCAGCTGCGCCTCGATCAGGGCGGCGCCGACAGCCGCGTCCAGCCCGATGCCGCGCAGCCGCCGCGCTACGAGATGCGCACGCCCAGCGTCAATCTTGGCGTGCGCGGCACCGAGTTCCGCGTGCAGCTGGGCGCGGCCGGCCAGACCCGGGTTCAGGTGCTCAGCGGCGCGGTGGCCGCCGACCGGCAGACGCTGAAGGCCGGCCAGGGCGCGCTCGCCCAGCCCGG
>NZ_JAQOWX010000119.1:0-16738 GCF_028462495.1 Paucibacter sp. XJ19-41 | reverse complement strand
TCGCGATGGAAACCGGCCTGCGCTTCGCCATCCGTGAAGGCGGTCGTACCGTCGGCTCCGGCGTCGTGGCGACCATCATCGCTTAAAGTTAGAAGGCCACAGGGGCATAGCTCAATTGGCAGAGCGTCGGTCTCCAAAACCGAAGGTTGGGGGTTCGAGACCCTCTGCCCCTGCCAGTCGCTTCGGATAAAAGCGACCGGTCCAAGTGGTCAAGCATCAGCCCGCGGGAACTGTTCCCGGCGGGCTTTGCTGCTGTTGGGTATCCCGTGATTTGATTGTCTGGGCCGGGTGGTTTGCCGCCGGGCACAGGTGCTAAAGAAAGTTCTATGTCCAATCCTCAAGTCGAAACGGTCACGACCGGCGCCGACAAGGCCAAGCTGGCTGCTGCCGTGCTCTTGCTGGTGGGCGCGCTGGTGGCTTTTTACGCGCTCGCCAAGCAGGGTCCGATTGCCCAGTGGGGCGCGTTGCTGGTGCTGCTGGTTGCCGCCGCTGCCGCGTTCTTCACCTCGGAGTCGGGCAAGTCGCTGATCGCCTACGGGCAGGACTCGGCGCGTGAGGTGCGCAAGGTCGTGTGGCCGACGCGCAAGGAGGCGACGCAAATGACGGGCTATGTGTTCGCCTTCGTGCTGGTGATGGCCTTGTTCCTGTGGCTGACCGACAAGACATTGGAATGGGTGCTGTACGACCTGATCCTGGGCTGGAAGCGCTGAGAGGCGGAAGGACTGCAATGAGCGAAGAACAAGGCGTTGTCACCGGCGGTGAGGCCGCGGTGCCCACCGGTCTGCCCAAGCGTTGGTATGTGGTTCATGCCTATTCGGGCATGGAGAAGGCTGTCGAGCGCAATCTGCGCGAGCGCATTGATCGCGCCGGCATGCAGGACAAGTTCGGCCGTATCCTGGTGCCGACCGAAGAGGTCGTCGAGCTGAAGAACGGCAAGAAGGCTGTCACCGAGCGTCGTTTCTTCCCCGGCTATGTGCTGGTGGAAATGGTGATGGAAGATGACACCTGGCACTTGGTCAAGCACACCTCCAAGGTGACCGGTTTCGTTGGTGGTGCGAAGAACCGCCCGGCTCCGATCTCGGAAGCCGAGGTGATGAAGATCGTCAACCAGATGCAAGAAGGCATCGAGAAGCCCCGGCCCAAGGTCGAATGGACGGTGGGCGAGGTGGTGCGCGTCAAGGAGGGTCCGTTTACCGACTTCAATGGCGCGATCGAGGAAGTCAACTACGACAAGTCCAAGGTGCGTGTCTCGGTCACGATCTTCGGTCGTGCCACGCCGGTGGAATTGGACTTCGCGCAGGTCGAGAAGGTTTAAGGCTCGTCGGTGCCCGGCGGCTTCGGCTGCCAATACCGACCGTAGTCAGTCCGCGACGAGATGCGGACAAGAGGAGCAAAGGTAACCAGTCCTTTGCGCTAGCACTCAGGTGTCGTGGCGCTGTTTGCGCCGCGCCACTGATTGGAGAGAAATATGGCAAAGAAGATTGTCGGCTTTATCAAGCTGCAAGTCGCTGCCGGCAAGGCGAATCCTTCGCCTCCGGTTGGTCCCGCGCTGGGTCAGCGTGGCCTGAACATCATGGAGTTCTGCAAGGCGTTCAACGCCCAGACGCAGGGCCATGAGCCGGGCATGAAGCTGCCGGTGGTCATCACCGCGTTTGCGGACAAGAGCTTCACCTTCGTGATCAAGTCGCCCCCGGCGACCGCGCTGATCAAGAAGGCCGCCAAGATCGAGAAGGGCTCGCAAAAGGCTCACCTCGAGAAGGTTGGCAAGCTGACCCGTGCTCAGCTGGAAGAGATCGCCAAGATCAAGGTCAAGGATTTGACCGCCGCTGATCTGGACGCCGCCGTTCGTACGATTGCTGGTTCCGCCCGTTCGATGGGCGTGCTGGTGGAGGGTGTTTGAGATGGCAAAGCTGACTAAGCGCCAAAAGGCCCTGCAAGGCAAGGTCGAGACCACCAAGCTGTACACGCTGGGTGAAGCCCTGAACCTCGTCAAGAGCCTGGCTACCGCCAAGTTCGACGAGTCGATCGATGTGGCCGTGCAACTGGGCATCGATGCCAAGAAGTCGGACCAAGTGGTGCGTGGCGCCGTCGTGATGCCTAACGGCACCGGCAAGACCAAGCGCGTCGCCGTGTTCGCCCAAGGCGCCAAGGCTGACGAAGCCCGCGCCGCAGGCGCCGACATCGTTGGCATGGAAGACCTGGCCGAGCGCGTCAAGGCTGGCGACATGCCTTTCGACGTTGTGATCGCCTCGCCGGACACGATGCGTATTGTCGGTACCCTGGGTCAGATCCTGGGCCCGCGCGGCCTGATGCCTAACCCCAAGGTTGGCACCGTGACCCCGGACGTCGCGACCGCTGTCAAGAACGCCAAGGCTGGCCAGGTCCAGTTCCGCGTTGACAAGGCCGGCATCATCCACGGCACCCTCGGCCGTCGTTCGTTCGACACCGACAAGCTGGAAGGCAATCTGCGCGCGCTGATCGAGGCCCTGAACAAGGCCAAGCCGGCGTCGAGCAAGGGTGTCTACCTGCGCAAGGTGGCGGTGTCCTCTACGATGGGCGTTGGTGCCCGTGTGGATGTCGCCAGCATCAATGCCCAGGCCAACGCCTAAGCAAAGAAGTTGAGGTGCGGCGCGAAGTCTGGCGCCGTGCTGATGAATTGGTGGGGCGTGGGCAGGTTTTCTTGCCCGCGCGTCATCCAAGACCGTTGGTGTGAAGCCCCGCTGTATCGGGGGTGACGCTTAATCGGGATGGCCTTGTGTCTTCCCTGCCAACGCAGATGGCGGTCCCGCTGTAAAGGATTTTCCTGAACAGAAGGTCGCTGAATCCCGGTGCCGAAGGTCCTGTGCTCAACACACGGGGTCGGAGGCGTAATGTGAGGAGTAGACCTTGAGTCTCAATCGCAACGAGAAGGCAGCCGTTGTCTCCGACGTCGCAGCGCAAGCTGCCAAGTCGCAGACCCTGGCGCTGGCCGAGTACCGTGGCCTCACCGTGGAAGCCTTGAACAAGCTGCGCATCGACGCGCGTGCCAAGGGTGTCTATCTTCACGTGCTGAAGAACACCCTGGCTCGTCGCGCTGTTGCCGGCACCCAGTTCGAAGCTGCCTCGGAGAGCATGGTCGGCCCGCTGATCTACGGCTTTTCGGAAGACGCGGTCGCTGCGGCCAAAGTCATCGCTGACTTTGCCAAGGGTAACGACAAGCTCGTCATCAAGGGTGGTGCCTACGGCGGCAAGGCTCTGGACGTCAACGGCGTGAAGGCGCTGGCGGCTGTTCCGAGCAAGGAAGTGCTGCTGTCGCAAATCGCCGGCCTGCTCAAGTCGCCGGTGCAACGCACCGCGGCCGTGCTGGCGGCCCTGGCTGCACAACGTGGTGCTGGCGCTGCTTCTACGGAAGTTGCTGCCGAAGCCCCCGCTGCAGCCTAAGACGATCCCGTCAAACGCAAGCAATCTGTATATAGGAAGAAACACATCATGGCATTCGATAAAGACGCATTCCTGACCGCCCTGGACAGCATGACCGTTCTGGAACTGAACGATCTGGTCAAGGCAATCGAAGAGAAGTTTGGCGTGTCCGCCGCTTCGATGGCTGCTCCGGCCGCCGGTGGCGCTGCTGGCGGCGGCGCTGCTGCTGCTGAAGAGCAAACCGAGTTCAACGTCGTGCTGCTGGAAGCCGGCGCCAACAAGGTCTCGGTGATTAAGGCTGTGCGCGAAATCACCGGCCTGGGCCTGAAGGAAGCCAAGGACCTGGTCGACGGCGCTCCGAAGGCTGTCAAGGAAGGCGTGGCCAAGGCTGACGCTGAAGCCGCCAAGAAGAAGCTGGAAGAAGCCGGCGCCAAGGCTGAGCTGAAGTGATTGTCTGGGGTCAGGCCTGCGCAGCAGCTCTGACCTCGCTGACTAGAAAGGGGCGGTCGCAAGACCTCCCCTTTCCCCGTTTCAAGGGTTTATCCGGTTGAGAATAGTTGAAAGCCCCGCGCAGGGTATGATGCGCGGTTCTTTCAAGTGTTCTCTGATCCGACTGCAGAGAACCGGTTTGGTCGGGCCCAGGTGCAATGCCGGGGTTGTCCGCCAGCGGTTGGTAGTGGCCAACCACCAAGCATCGAGCCGTCCGTTCTGGATCGGGCTCGACAAGCCAGTCGCCGACGAAGCCCGTCCCACGGCCAGGGGTGGGCTCTCGACACGGAGTGTTTATGGCGCAAACAACCCCCTATAGCTATACCGAGCGCAAGCGAATCCGCAAGAGCTTCGGTAAGCGCGAGAGCGTTCTCAACGTTCCCTACTTGCTGACCATGCAGAAGGAGTCGTACGTCGCCTTCCTGCAAAAAGAAGTGCCTCCAGCCAAGCGCAAGCCCGAAGGCCTGCAGGCTGCTTTCCTGTCCGCGTTCCCGATTGTTTCGCACAACGGTTTCGTGGAGATGAAATTCCTCGAATTCAATATTGCCAAGCCGCCGTTCGACACCCGTGAGTGCCAGCAGCGTGGCTTGACCTATGCGGCGGCCGTGCGTGCGCGCCTGCAGATGATCATCTATGACCGTGAGTCGCCCCAGGCGAAGACCGTCAAGGAGATCAAGGAGCAAGAGGTCTACATGGGCGAAGTGCCCCTGATGACCGACTACGGCTCCTTCATCGTCAATGGCACCGAGCGTGTCATCGTCTCCCAGCTGCACCGCTCGCCCGGCGTGTTCTTCGAACACGACAAGGGCAAGACCCACTCGTCCGGCAAGCTGCTGTTCTCGGCCCGCATCATTCCCTACCGCGGCTCCTGGCTGGACTTCGAGTTCGACCCCAAGGACATCCTGTTCTTCCGTGTCGACCGTCGCCGCAAGATGCCGGTCACGATCCTGCTGAAGGCCATCGGCCTGAACCCCGAGCAGATCCTGGCGCACTTCTTCGTCTTCGACAATTTCCGTCTGATGGACGCCGGCGCGCAGATGGAGTTCGTTGCCGACCGCCTGAAGGGCGAGGTCGCCCGCTTTGACATCACCGACAAGAGCGGTGCCGTCATCGTCGAGAAGGACAAGCGCATCACCGCCCGTCATGTGCGCCAGCTTGAGCAAAGCGGCACCCAGCATGTGACCGTGCCCGAAGACTTCCTGGTCGGCCGCGTGCTGGCCAAGAACATGGTCGACGGCGACACCGGTGAGATCATTGCCAAGGCCAATGAAGAGCTGACCGACGCGCTGCTGAAGAAGCTGCGCCAGGCCGGCATCAAGGACATCCAGTGCTTGTTCACGAACGAGCTGGATGAGGGCGCCTACATCAGCCAGACCCTGGCCTCGGACGAAACCGCCGACCAGCTGGCCGCGCGCGTCGCGATCTATCGCATGATGCGCCCCGGCGAGCCGCCGACGGAAGACGCTGTCGAAGCGCTGTTCAACCGCCTGTTCTACAGCACCGACACCTACGATTTGTCGCGCGTCGGCCGGATGAAGTTCAACGCCCGCGTGGGCCGCGACACGCCGGAAGGCAATATGAACTTGTCGAACGAGGACATCCTCGACGTCGTCAAGATTCTGGTCGAGCTGCGCAATGGCCGCGGCGAGGTCGATGACATCGACCACCTGGGCAACCGTCGCGTGCGTTGCGTCGGCGAACTGGCCGAGAACCAGTACCGCTCGGGCCTGGCGCGTATCGAGAAGGCCGTCAAGGAACGTCTGGGCCAGGCCGAGACCGAAGCCCTGATGCCGCACGACCTGATCAACTCCAAGCCGATCTCCGCGGCGCTGAAGGAGTTCTTCGGTGCCTCGCAGCTGTCGCAGTTCATGGACCAGACCAACCCGCTGTCGGAAATCACGCACAAGCGTCGTGTTTCCGCCCTGGGCCCGGGTGGTCTGACCCGCGAGCGCGCCGGCTTCGAAGTCCGTGACGTGCACCCGACCCACTACGGCCGGGTCTGCCCGATCGAAACGCCGGAAGGCCCGAACATCGGTCTGATCAACTCGCTGGCGCTGTATGCACAGCTCAACGAGTACGGCTTCCTGGAAACGCCTTACCGCCGCGTCGTCGACGGCAAGGTGACGACCCAGATCGACTATCTGTCGGCCATCGAGGAAGGCAAGTACGTGATCGCCCAGGCGAACGCGACCTTGAATCCTGCCGGCGAGCTGACCGACGAGCTGGTCTCGGCGCGTGAAAACGGCGAATCGGTGCTGACCTCGCCCGAGCGCATCCAGTACATGGACGTGGCGCCGACGCAGATCGTGTCGGTCGCGGCCTCGCTGGTGCCCTTCCTCGAGCACGACGATGCGAACCGCGCACTGATGGGTGCCAATATGCAGCGCCAGGCCGTGCCGACGCTGCGTCCAGAGAAGGCCCTGGTGGGTACCGGCGTCGAGCGCGTCGCGGCCAAGGACTCGGGTACCGTCGTGGCCGCGCGTCGCGGCGGCGTGATCGACTATGTCGACACCAACCGCATCGTGATCCGCGTCAACGACAACGAGACCGTGGCCGGTGAAGTCGGCGTCGACATCTACAACCTGATCAAGTATCAGCGTAGCAACCAGAACACCAACATCCATCAGCGCCCCATCGTGCGCCGTGGTGACAAGGTGGCGGCCGAGGACATCATTGCCGATGGCGCCTCGACCGACATCGGTGAGCTGGCACTGGGCCAGAACATGCTGGTCGCGTTCATGCCCTGGAACGGCTACAACTTCGAAGATTCGATCCTGATCTCGGAGCGTGTGATCGCCGAAGACCGCTACACCTCGATCCATATCGAGGAACTGGTGGTGATGGCGCGTGACACCAAGCTGGGCAGCGAGGAAATCACCCGCGACATCCCGAACCTGAGCGAGCAGCAACTCTCGCGTCTGGACGAGTCGGGCATCGTCTACGTCGGCGCCGAAGTCGGCCCCGGCGACGTGCTGGTCGGCAAGGTCACGCCCAAGGGCGAGACCACGCTGACCCCGGAAGAGAAGCTGCTGCGCGCTATCTTCGGCGAGAAGGCTTCGGACGTGAAGGACACCTCGCTGCGTGTCGACCAGGGTACCAACGGCACCGTCATCGATGTGCAGGTCTTCACCCGTGAAGGCATCCAGCGCGACAAGCGCGCCCAGCAGATCATCGACGATGAGCTCAAGCGCTTCCGCCTGGACCTGAACGATCAGCTGCGCATCGTCGAAAGCGATGCCTTCGACCGTATCGAGAAGCTGCTGAACGGCAAGGTCGCCAACGGCGGCCCTCAGAAGATCGCCAAGGGCACGGTCATCGACAAGGCTTATCTGAGCAGCGTCGAGCGCTTCCACTGGTTCGACATCCGTCCCGCCGAGGATGATGTCGCCAACCAGCTGGAGTCGATCAAGAACTCTCTGGAGCAGACTCGCCACAGCTTCGACCTGGCTTTCGAAGAGAAGCGCAAGAAGCTGACGCAGGGCGACGAGCTGCCGGCCGGCGTGCTGAAGATGGTCAAGGTCTACCTGGCCGTCAAGCGCCGCCTGCAGCCTGGCGACAAGATGGCCGGCCGTCACGGCAACAAGGGTGTGGTGTCCAAGATCGCTCCGATCGAAGACATGCCCTATATGGCCGACGGTACGCCTGCCGACATCGTGCTGAATCCGCTGGGCGTGCCCTCGCGGATGAACGTGGGTCAGGTCCTGGAAGTGCATCTGGGCTGGGCCGGCAAGGGCATTGGCCAGCGCATCGGCGACATGCTGCAGGAGCACGCCCGCGTGTCCGAGCTGCGTCAGTTCTTCGATGAGCTGTACAACAAGTCGGGTGGCAAGACCGAGCATCTGGACGACCTGAGCGACGACGAAGTCATCGAGATGGCGCAGAACCTGCGCCATGGCGTGCCGTTCGCGACGCCGGTGTTCGACGGCGCCAAGGAAGAAGAAATCCGCGGCATGCTGAAGCTGGCCTACCCGGACGACATCGCCGCCAAGAAGGGTCTGACCGCCACGCGCACCCAGGCTCAGCTGCACGACGGCCGCACCGGCGAGGCTTTCGAGCGCCCGGTCACGGTCGGCTATATGCACGTGCTGAAGCTGCACCACCTGGTGGACGACAAGATGCACGCCCGTTCGACCGGCCCGTACTCGCTCGTCACGCAGCAGCCGCTGGGTGGTAAGGCGCAGTTCGGCGGCCAGCGTTTCGGTGAGATGGAAGTGTGGGCGCTGGAAGCTTATGGCGCCTCCTACATCCTGCAGGAAATGCTGACTGTGAAGTCCGATGACGTGAACGGCCGCACCAAGGTGTACGAGTCCATCGTCAAGGGCGAACACGCCATCGAAGCCGGCATGCCGGAATCGTTCAACGTCCTGGTCAAGGAAATTCGTTCCCTTGGCATCGACATTGAACTCGAGCGCAACTAATTAGGAACAGGAGAGACACATGAAAGGTTTGCTGGACCTGTTCAAGCAATTCACGCCCGACGAGCACTTCGACGCGATTGCGATCCGCCTGGCCTCGCCAGAGAAGATCCGCTCGTGGTCCTTCGGTGAGGTGAAGAAGCCCGAGACCATCAACTACCGGACTTTCAAGCCCGAGCGTGATGGCCTGTTCTGCGCCAAGATCTTCGGCCCGATCAAGGACTACGAGTGCCTGTGCGGCAAGTACAAGCGCCTGAAGCACCGCGGCGTGATCTGCGAGAAGTGCGGCGTTGAAGTCACCCAGACCAAGGTGCGTCGTGACCGCATGGGTCATATTGACCTGGCCGCGCCCTGCGCCCATATCTGGTTCCTGAAGTCGCTGCCTTCGCGTCTGGGCCTTGTGCTCGACATGACGCTGCGCGACATCGAGCGCGTGCTGTACTTTGAAGCCTATGTGGTCGTCGACCCGGGCATGACCCCGCTGAAGAAGTTCTCGATCATGACCGAGGACGACTACGACGCGAAGCGCCTGGAGTTCGGTGACGAGTTCATCGCGCTGATGGGTGCCGAGGGCATCAAGAAGCTGCTGGAGGAGATGGATCTCGACGTCGAGATCGATCGCCTGCGCAACGACATGACCGGCTCGGAGCTCAAGGTCAAGAAGAACTCCAAGCGCCTGAAGGTGATGGAAGCCTTCAAGAAGTCCGGTATCAAGCCGAACTGGATGGTGCTGGAAGTGCTGCCCGTGCTGCCGCCGGACCTGCGTCCGCTGGTGCCGCTGGACGGCGGCCGCTTCGCGACCTCGGATCTGAACGATCTGTATCGCCGCGTCATCAACCGCAACAACCGCCTGGCTCGTCTGCTGGAGCTGAAGGCCCCTGAGATCATCGTGCGCAACGAAAAGCGCATGCTGCAGGAAGCCGTCGACTCGCTGCTGGACAACGGCCGCCGCGGCAAGGCGATGACCGGCGCGAACAAGCGTGCCCTGAAGTCGCTGGCCGACATGATCAAGGGCAAGAGCGGTCGTTTCCGTCAGAACTTGCTGGGCAAGCGCGTCGACTACTCGGGCCGTTCGGTCATCGTGGTGGGTCCGACCCTGAAGCTGCATCAGTGCGGTCTGCCCAAGCTGATGGCGCTGGAACTGTTCAAGCCCTTCATCTTCTCGCGCCTCGAAGCCATGGGCATCGCGACGACGATCAAGGCGGCGAAGAAGGAAGTCGAATCCGGCACGCCGGTGGTCTGGGACATCCTGGAAGAGGTCATCAAGGAGCACCCGGTGCTGCTGAACCGCGCGCCGACCCTGCACCGTCTGGGCATCCAGGCCTTCGAACCGGTGTTGATCGAAGGCAAGGCCATCCAGCTGCACCCGCTGGTCTGCGCCGCCTTCAACGCCGACTTCGACGGTGACCAGATGGCCGTCCACGTGCCGCTATCGATCGAAGCGCAGATGGAAGCCCGCACCTTGATGCTGGCCTCCAACAACGTGCTGTTCCCGGCCTCCGGCGAACCCTCGATCGTGCCCTCGCAAGACGTGGTGCTGGGTCTGTATTACGCGACCCGCGAGCGCATCAACGGCAAGGGCGAAGGCCTGATCTTCTCGGACATCCCCGAGCTGATCCGTGCACTGGAAAACGGCGTGGTCGAGATCACCGCCAAGATCAGCGTGCGCCTGACCGAGTACTCCAAGAACAAGGAAACCGGCGAGTGGATCGCCGAGACCAAGTTGGTGGACACCACCGTCGGCCGCGCCCTGCTCAGCGAGATCCTGCCGAAGGGCCTGCCTTTCGCCAATATCAACAAGGCGCTGAAGAAGAAGGAAATCTCGCGCCTGATCAACACCTCGTTCCGCAAGTGCGGTCTGAAGGAAACCGTCGTGCTGGCCGACAAGCTGCTGCAAAGCGGTTTCCGTCTGGCCACGCGCGCCGGTATCTCGATCGCGGTGGACGATATGTTGGTGCCGCCGGAGAAGCCGCTGCTGATCGAGCGTGCCGAGAAGGAAGTCAAGGAAATCGAGCAGCAGTATGTCTCGGGCCTGGTGACCGCCGGCGAACGCTACAACAAGGTCGTCGACATCTGGGGCAAGACCGGTGACGAGGTCGGCAAGGTCATGATGACCCAGCTGTCCAAGCAGAAGACCATCGACCGCAACGGCCGCGAAGTGGATCAGGAGTCCTTCAACTCCATCTATATGATGGCCGACTCGGGCGCCCGGGGCTCGGCCGCGCAGATCCGCCAGCTGGCCGGTATGCGGGGCCTGATGGCCAAGCCTGACGGCTCCATCATCGAGACGCCCATCACGGCGAACTTCCGCGAAGGTCTGAACGTTCTGCAGTACTTCATCTCCACCCACGGTGCTCGTAAGGGCCTGGCGGATACGGCGCTGAAGACCGCGAACTCGGGCTACCTGACCCGTCGTCTGGTCGACGTGACCCAGGATCTGGTCGTCACCGAAGTGGATTGCGGCACCGACAACGGCATGAATATGCGTGCCCTGGTCGAAGGCGGTGAAGTCATCGAATCGCTGCGCGACCGCGTGCTGGGTCGTGTCGCGGCCATCGATGTGCTGCACCCCGAGACCCAAGGCGTGCTGCTGGCGGCCGGCAATATGCTGGACGAAGACACGCTGGACATGCTGGAGCAGGCCGGCGTCGACGAGATCAAGGTCCGCACCCCGCTGACCTGCGCCACGCGCTTCGGCCTGTGCGCCAAGTGCTATGGCCGCGATCTGGGCCGTGGCGGCCTGGTCAACACCGGTGAAGCGGTCGGCGTGATCGCCGCCCAGTCGATCGGTGAGCCGGGTACCCAGCTGACGATGCGTACCTTCCACATCGGTGGTGCGGCGTCGCGTGCAGCGGTGGCCTCCAGCGTCGAAGCCAAGTCGGACGGCATCATCGGCTTCAATGCCACGATGCGCTACGTCACGAACGGCAAGGGCGATCTGGTGGTGATTTCGCGTTCCGGCGAAATCATCATTGCCGACCCGCATGGCCGCGAGCGCGAGCGTCACAAGGTGCCGTACGGCGCGATCCTGAACATCAAGGCCGACCAGACCATCAAGGCTGGCACGATCTTGGCGAACTGGGATCCGCTGACCCGCCCCATCATTACCGAGTTCGCCGGCAAGGCGACCTTCGAGAATGTGGAAGAGGGCGTGACGGTGGCCAAGCAGGTCGACGAAGTGACCGGCCTGTCTACCCTGGTGGTGATCGATCCGAAGCGCCGTGGCGCTGCCAAGGTGATCCGCCCGCAGGTCAAGCTGCTCGACGTCAATGGCAACGAAGTGAAGATCCCCGGCACCGACCACTCGGTGACGATCGGCTTCCAGGTTGGCTCGCTGATCCAGATCCGCGACGGTCAGGATCTGTTCCCCGGCGAAGTGCTGGCACGTATCCCGGTCGAAGGCCAGAAGACTCGCGACATTACCGGCGGTCTGCCGCGTGTGGCCGAACTGTTCGAAGCCCGTTCGCCCAAGGATGTCGGCGTGCTGGCCGAGCGTACCGGTACGGTCTCGTTCGGTAAGGAGACCAAGGGCAAGATTCGCCTGGAAATCACCGACCCGGATGGCAGCAAGCACGAAGAGCTGGTGCCCAAGGAGAAGAACATCCTGGTGCACGAAGGCCAGGTGGTCAATCGCGGCGAATTGATTGTGGACGGCGCCGCCGACCCGCAAGACATCCTGCGTCTGCTGGGTATCGAAGAGCTGGCTCGCTACATCGTCGACGAAGTGCAGGACGTGTACCGTTTGCAGGGCGTGAAGATCAACGACAAGCACATCGAGGTGATCGTTCGCCAGATGCTGCGTCGCGTGCAGATCACGAACTCGGGCGACTCGCACTACATTGTCAACGAGCAGGTCGAGCGCTCGGAGCTGCTGGACACCAACGACCGTCTGCGCGCGGAGGGCAAGATGATTGCCACCCACGCCGATGTGCTGCTGGGTATCACCAAGGCTTCGCTGTCGACCGATTCCTTCATCTCTGCGGCTTCCTTCCAGGAAACCACCCGCGTGCTGACCGAGGCTGCCATCATGGGCAAGCGCGACGAGCTGCGCGGTCTGAAGGAAAACGTCATCGTCGGCCGCCTGATCCCTGCCGGTACCGGCATGGCCTTCCACGACGCCCGTCGTGCCAAGGAAAGCATGGACGACGCCGAGCGCCGCTCCATCGCCCAGCAGGAGGCCGAGGAATTGGCGGCTGCCCAGATGGCCAGCGTGGACAGTGCTTCGGAAGGCAGCGCCGAATAAGGCTCAGCGCTTTTCTCCAAGCCTCAAAGGGCCACCCTCGGGTGGCCCTTTTTCATGGCGGGGCGGATCCGGCCTGCTGCTTGTTCCAGGCCGACGGCGTCAGGATGTCCAGCCCGAGCTTGCGTGCGCGCTTGGCCAGGGCCAGCACGGCGCGATCGCGCGAGATCAGCCAGCGCGCCGGCGCAGCCAGCGCCAGATCGATGAAGATCTGGTCATCCGGGTCCCGGCAGAGCAGGCGCACGGACGGTGGCGGGGCTTGGTCGATTGTTAGGCAGAGCCGGGCGAAGCTTGCTTCGATCAGTTCCAGGTCCGGCGCGTAGCTGGCTGCCACGCCCCGGCCCAGCACATGTCTGAGCTCGGCCAGCATGCTGGGTGTGCCTATCCATTGAGCCTGACCGGACTCCAGCGCGGCCACCAGGGCCTCGGTCGAGGGGTCCTTGAAGATCAGCCAGTCCATCACGACCTGGGTGTCGATGACGAGCAGCGGGCGCTCGTCGGGTGTCGGAATCAGCATGGCAGCCCTTGGGTTCGGGCGCGCAGCATACCCCGGCGAAGCGGCCGCTGGCGGTGCGCAACCGGGCCGGCTTGTGTGCTGGCGCCGAGCTGGGCTACAATCGCAGGCTCTTCGGTAGGTCTAGCTGCGTCTACAGCCACCTCTGACTGAAATGAAAATGCACCGCGCCCAGGCGTGGTGCTTTTGTTCGTTTCTAGCGGTGGTGGAGATCTGAGGCGTTTTGAAAGCCATTGGGGCTGCTGCTGCCGAGAGATCTGTGACTTCAAACGGGAACAAGTTACTTATGCCAACTATCAATCAGCTCGAGCGCCACGGCCGTCAGGCCGAGGTCACGAAATCCACGTCGCCGGCGATGCAGGACTGCCCTCAGCGTCGTGGCGTGTGCACCCGCGTGTACACCACCACGCCTAAGAAGCCGAACTCCGCGCTGCGTAAGGTCGCCAAGGTGCGTCTGACCAACGGTTTCGAGGTCATCTCGTACATCGGCGGTGAAGGCCACAACCTGCAAGAGCACAGTGTCGTGCTGGTGCGCGGCGGTCGTGTCAAGGACTTGCCGGGTGTGCGTTACCACATCGTGCGCGGTTCGCTGGACTTGCAAGGCGTGAAAGACCGCAAGCAGTCGCGTTCCAAGTACGGCGCGAAGCGTCCGAAGAAGTAATCATCAGGTTGTCATGGTGCGGCGCCCCAGGCTGTCGCCAGATTTTTTGCGGTTTGTGCAGTGCCCCAGGCATGCAGCAGCCGAGTAAGTGGATGGCCCCTGATGTCGGTGGTCGTCCAAGGTCGTCGGGCAGATGCCCGCACCAACTGAAGCAAGAGGAAGATTCCCATGCCACGTCGTCGCGAAGTACCCAAGCGCGAAATCCTGCCGGATCCCAAGTTCGGTAGCGTCGATCTGTCCAAGTTCATGAACGTCATCATGGAATCGGGCAAGAAGGCCGTCGCCGAGCGCATCATTTACGGTGCCCTCGACCAGGTCGAGAAGAAGATCGGCAAGGATCCGCTGGAAGTGTTCATGGTCGCCCTGAACAACGTGAAGCCCATGGTCGAAGTGAAGTCCCGCCGCGTCGGCGGTGCGAACTACCAAGTTCCCGTGGAAGTTCGTCCCGTCCGTCGTATGGCTCTGGCCATGCGCTGGCTCAAAGAGTCGGCCCGCAAGCGCGGTGAAAAGTCCATGGCCCAGCGTCTGGCCAATGAGCTGCTGGAGGCCGCTGAAGGCCGCGGCGGTGCCATGAAGAAGCGTGATGAAGTTCACCGCATGGCCGAAGCGAACAAGGCGTTCTCGCACTTCCGCTTCTAATCTTCCCCGTTCCGGCCGCCTCGGGTTACTACTGACCCGTTGGCGGCTCACTGCATTTGGAGTGACACCATGGCCCGCAAGACCCCCATCGAGCGCTACCGCAATATCGGTATCTCTGCGCACATCGATGCCGGCAAGACCACGACAACCGAGCGCATCCTGTTTTACACGGGTGTGAACCACAAGATTGGTGAAGTGCATGATGGCGCCGCCACCATGGACTGGATGGAGCAAGAGCAGGAGCGTGGCATCACGATCACCTCGGCTGCCACCACCTGCTTCTGGAAGGGCATGGATCTGGCCCGCCCCGAGCATCGCATCAACATCATCGACACCCCCGGACACGTGGACTTCACGATTGAAGTCGAGCGCTCGATGCGCGTGCTGGACGGTGCTTGCATGGTCTATTGCGCCGTGGGCGGCGTGCAGCCGCAGTCCGAGACGGTCTGGCGCCAGGCCAACAAGTACAAGGTGCCCCGCCTGGCCTTCGTCAACAAGATGGACCGCACCGGCGCGAACTTCTACAAGGTTGTCGAGCAGATGAAGGTTCGCCTGAAGGCCAACCCCGTGCCCGTCGTGCTGCCCATCGGCGCCGAGGAAAACTTCCTGGGCGTGATCGACCTGATCAAGATGAAGGCGATCTACTGGGACGATGCCTCCCAGGGCATGAAGTTCGACTATCGCGACATCCCGGCCGAAATGCAGGCCGATGCTCAGAAGTGGCGCGACAACCTGGTCGAGGCTGCAGCCGAGTCCAGCGAAGACATGATGAACAAGTACCTCGAGTCGGGCGAGTTGTCCGAAGAGGAAATTGTTCTGGGCATCCGCACCCGCACCATCGCCGCTGAAATCCAGCCGATGTTCTGCGGCACCGCCTTCAAGAACAAGGGCGTGCAGCGTATGCTGGACGGCGTGATCGACTTCATGCCTTCGCCGATCGATGTGCCGCCGGTGCCGGGCACCGACGAAGACGACCAGCCGACCACCCGCGACGCTTCGGACGAGGCCAAGTTCTCGGCCCTGGCCTTCAAGCTGATGACCGACCCCTATGTTGGCCAGTTGACTTTCGTGCGCGTCTATTCGGGCGTGCTGAAGTCGGGCGACTCGGTGTTCAACCCGATCCGCGGCAAGAAGGAGCGTATCGGCCGTATTCTGCAGATGCACGCCAACCAGCGTGAAGAAATCTCGGAAATTCTGGCCGGCGACATCGCCGCCTGCGTGGGCCTGAAGGACGTGACCACCGGCGAAACGCTGTGCGATCCGGAATCGATCATCACCTTGGAAAAGATGGTGTTCCCGGAGCCGGTGATCTCGCAGGCCGTCGAGCCCAAGACCAAGGCCGACCAGGAAAAGATGGGTATCGCCCTGGGCCGTCTGGCCAAGGAAGACCCGTCCTTCCGTCTGCGCACCGATGAAGAGTCGGGCCAGACCATCATCTCGGGCATGGGCGAGTTGCACCTGGAAATCATCGTCGACCGCATGAAGCGCGAGTTCGGCGTGGAAGCCAATGTCGGCAAGCCGCAAGTGGCCTACCGCGAAACGATCCGCAAGACGGCTTCGGACGTTGAAGGCAAGTTCGTGCGTCAGTCGGGCGGTAAGGGCCAGTACGGCCACGTCGTGCTGACCGTCGAGCCGCAGGAGCCGGGCAAGGGCTTCGAGTTCGTCGATGCGATCAAGGGTGGTGTGGTTCCTCGCGAGTACATCCCGGCGGTCGAGAAGGGCATCATTGACTCGCTGCCCAACGGCGTGCTGGCCGGCTTCCCGGTGGTGGACGTCAAGGTCACGCTGACCTTCGGTTCGTACCACGAAGTCGACTCGAACGAAAACGCCTTCAAGATGGCCGCGTCCATGGGCTTCAAGGAAGGCTGCCGCAAGGCTTCGCCGGTGATCCTGGAGCCGATGATGGCCGTGGAAGTCGAAACGCCGGAAGACTATGCTGGTAACGTTATGGGCGATCTGTCCTCGCGTCGCGGCATGGTGCAAGGCATGGACGATATGGTCGGCGGTGGCAAGTCCATCAAGGCCGAGGTGCCGCTGTCGGAAATGTTCGGCTACTCGACGACCCTGCGCTCGATGTCGCAAGGCCGTGCCACGTACACGATGGAGTTCAAGCATTATTCGGAAGCTCCGAAGAATGTGGCTGACGCCATCATCACCGCGCGCGGCAAGTAAGCGCTGAGCCGAGGCCTGGTGGCTTCGGCTTTCCCTATTCGTCTTCGTCGAAGCTCTCCCGTTTGCCAGTCGGCGGGAATCAAGGGTTCGATGGAAACGCTAAACCAACAGACTGGCGCATGCTCTTTTCTGGAGATTTGAAATGGCAAAAGGCAAATTTGAACGCACCAAGCCGCACGTCAATGTGGGCACCATCGGTCACGTTGACC
>NZ_JAQOWX010000118.1:0-16980 GCF_028462495.1 Paucibacter sp. XJ19-41 | reverse complement strand
GCCCAGCCCCGGCCCGAGCAGGCCGCCGAGGGCCTGGGCGCCGCGGCGCAGCCGTATCGCCTCGGGCAGCTGTGCCGTCGCGACCAGCTCCGGCAGGATGCTGGCCTGGGCCGGCAGCAGCAGGGCCTGGGCCAGCAAAGCCAGGCCGCCGCAGGCGCACAGCAGCGGCAGGCTGTAGACGCCGCTGGCGGCCAGCAGGGCCAGCGCCAGCGCGTCCAGCAGCAGGCCCAGCTTGCCCAGCCGTATCAGCAGCCGTTTGTCGCAGCGATCACCCAGCGGCGACAGCAAAGGCATGGCCAGCAGCGAACACAGCGCCATCAGGACGCCATAGCGGCTCAGGTCCAGGGCGCCGCCGTCCCGCGCGATCCACCAGGCGATGCTGAGCTGGCCCACCGCAGCGGCCAGCAGGCTCAGCATCTCGCTGAGCATCAGCAGGCGCACGGCCGGCGCACAGGCATGGATACGGGCGCGCAGTTGCCGCATGGGGTCGTCCTCTTGGATGGCTGGGATGGCGGGCAGTCTAGAAAGCCGGGGCCGGCTCGGTAAGACTCAGGCGCGGGCCGTCGGCATCGATACAGGGCCGAGCTGTATCGATGCGGCCGTATGGTCTGTGTATCGATGCAGCGCCGGCAATTGACGCTATCGTGGCGACCCCGCGACTCGTCTGCTTTGCGTGAACCCCAGCCCTTACCGCTACCGTGCCCTGGCCGCCCTGCTGACCGAGCAGTTGCGTGCCGGCCTGTACCCGCCCGGCAGCCAGCTACCCTCGGTGCGCCAGCTCTGCGTCGAGCATCGCGCCAGCCTGGCCACCGTCACGCATGCGCTGCATCACTTGGAGGACGTCGGCCTGATCGAGGCCAGGCCGCGGCGCGGCTTCTTTGCCTGTGCCCCGTCGTCGCCGACTGCGGCACCGGACCCCGCGCCAGCGGCAGCCATCGCGCTGGCCGGCCGGCGCAAGCGCCTGATCGAGCTGGCCGCGACGCGGGCGGACTGCTTGTCGCTGAGCCATCTGGCCCTGCCGGCCGCCTTGCTGCCGCTGCCGGCGCTGCAGCGTCTGCTGATGCAGCAGCTGCGCAGCGACGCGGCCGTGCTGGGCACCGGCATGGTCTATGGCTCGACGGCCTTGCGCGNCGCTGGCCGGCCGGCGCAAGCGCCTGATCGAGCTGGCCGCGACGCGGGCGGACTGCTTGTCGCTGAGCCATCTGGCCCTGCCGGCCGCCTTGCTGCCGCTGCCGGCGCTGCAGCGTCTGCTGATGCAGCAGCTGCGCAGCGACGCGGCCGTGCTGGGCACCGGCATGGTCTATGGCTCGACGGCCTTGCGCGAGCAACTGGCGCTGCGCTCGCGGCGCCTGGGCTGCCGCTTCGATGCCGAGGACATCGTCGTCACGCAAGGTGAATCCGAGTCGCTGGCGCTATGCCTGCGGCTGCTGGCCAAGCCCGGTGAGCTGATCGCGGTGGCCAGCCCCGCACCGTTCCACGCGCTGGAACTGATTGCCAGCCTGGGGCTGCGCGTGCTGGAGATTCCGGCCTCGGCCGAGGCCGGTTTGTCGGTGTCTGCGCTGGCGCTGGCCGCGCAGCAGCACCAGCTGGCCGCCTGCCTGCTCGAGCCCAACTTCTACCGCGTCACCGGCAGCCGGATGAGCGACGCCGCCAAGCAGGCGCTGGCAGCCCTGCTGGCCGAGCACAGCCTGCCGCTGATCGAGTGCGACATGATGGGCGAGCTCTATCACGGCGCCCAGCGGCCGAGGCCGCTGAAGGCTTTCGATGGCGACGACCGCGTGCTGTACTGCGGCAGCCTGGCCTGCATCACCGGCCCGGGTTTCAGCCTCGGCTATATGGTCAGCGGACGCTACCGTCTGCAGCTGCGCGCCGAGCGCACGGTGCATGGCGAGCTCTTGCCCGCATTGACCGATCAGGTGCTGACGGCCTTCATGGCCGGCGGCGGCATGGACCGCCATCTGCGCCGGCTGCGCCAGCGCCTGGCCGCGCAGCTGCAGGCCTGGCGCGAGGCCGTGCTGGCCCACTTCCCGCCGGGCACGCGGGTCAGCAGCGCGGATGGCGGCTATGTGCTGTGGCTGGCGCTGCCCGGCGGCCTGGACGCCTGCACGCTGCTTGAAGAGACCCGGCGCCGGGGCTACAGCTTTGTGCCCGGCGCGGTCTTCAGCATGGGCACGCAGTTCGACCATTGCCTGCGGCTGACGGCCGGCCACCCGCTCGATGCGACGCGGCTGCAGGGCATCCGCTGCCTGGGCGAGTCGGCCGCCCGCTTGCTGGCGGCCGGCAGTTCCCGGCGCCGCGTCTCAGAGCCAGCCTAGCAGCAGCTCCGGCGGCCGGGCGATCAGCGCACGCCGGCCGTGCACAACGATGGGGCGCTGCAGCAGGATGGGGTGGGCGGCCATCGCCGCCAGCAGGGTCGGCTCGTCCAGCGACGGATCGGCCAGGCCCAGGCGCTGGTACTCGTCCTCACCGCTGCGCAGCAGCTCGCGCGCCGGCAGGCCCAGCAGGGCCAGCAGGCCCTGCAATTCAGCCACATCGGGCGGTGTCTTCAGGTACTCGATCACCGTCGGCTTCAGGCCCTGGGCCTGCAGCAGGGCCAGGGCTTCGCGGGACTTGGAGCAGCGGGGGTTGTGATAAATCGTGGTCAGCATGGCGCTAGGGTAAGCCATGAGGCCGGCGCCGGCTGCGCTCGCTACCCTCAGCGGCTCGTTGGAGCGCGAGGCGGAGGCCCGATGACCACCAAACAACAAGACGATGCCTACCTGGCACTGCGCGGCGCGTTCCGCTGGCAGGTGCCCGAGTATTTCAATATCGCCGAGGCCTGCTGCGGTCGCTGGGCCCGCGAGACGCCCGAGGCCACGGCCGTGCTGTTCGACAGCGACAGCGGCTGCCGCGCGCACTACAGCTACGGCCAGCTGCAGCGCGCCGCGAACCGGCTCAGCAATGCGCTGCGCCGCCTGGGCGTGCAGCGCGGTGACCGGGTCGCGGTGGTGCTGCCGCAGCGCTTCGAGACTGCGGTGGCCCAGATCGCGATCAGCCAGCTCGGCGCGGTGGCGATGCCCTTGTCCATGCTGTTCGGCCCCGAGGCGCTGGAGTACCGGCTGCAGGACAGCGCTGCGGTGCTGGCCCTGGTCGAATGCGCGGCGCTGGAGGCGGTGCGCGGCGTGCGCGCGCGTTGCCCGGCGCTGCGCCGTCTGATCGTCGTCGGCGAATGCCAGGCCGACTGTGACGAGATCGGCTGGATGGCCGCGCTGCAGGCCGAGGATGCCCGCTTCACGGCCGAGCGAACCAAGGCCGACGAGGCCGCTGTGCTGATCTACACCAGCGGCACGACCGGCCCGCCCAAGGGCGCGCTGATCCCGAACCGCGCGCTGATCGGCAATCTGAGCGGCTTTGTCGCCAGCCAGAACTGGTTCGGCTTCGACCCGGCCGCGCCGGAGAAGGGCACGCAGGCGGTGTTCTGGAGCCCGGCCGACTGGGCCTGGACCGGCGGGCTGATGGATGCGCTCTTGCCGACGCTGTACTTCGGCCGGCCCATCGTCGCCTACCAGGGCCGCTTCGCGCCGGACAAGGCTTTCGAGCTGATGGCCGCCCATGGCGTGACCCACACCTTCTTGTTCCCCACCGCGCTGAAGGCGATGATGAAGGCGTTGCCGCGGCCGCGCGAGCGCTATGCGCTCAAGCTCGAGGCCATCATGAGCGCCGGCGAGGCGGTCGGCGATGCGGTGTTCGCCTACTGCCGCGAGCAGCTGGGCGTGACGGTCAACGAGATGTTCGGCCAGACCGAGATCAACTATGTGGTCGGCAACTGCAGCCGCTTCTGGCCGGCCCGGCCCGGCAGCATGGGCCGGGCCTATCCGGGCCACCGGGTCGCGGTGATCGACGCCGAGGGCAAGACCTGTCCCCCGGGTGTGGCCGGCGATGTGGCGGTGCATCGGCGCGATGTGCACGGCCATCCCGATCCGGTGTTCTTCCTGGGCTACTGGGGCCGCGCGGACGCGACCCGGGCCAAGTTCACCGGCGACCCCGAGGACAGCTGGTGCCGCACCGGCGATATGGCGCTGCAGGACAAGGACGGCTACCTCTGGTATCAGGGCCGCAGCGACGATGTCTTCAAGTCGGCCGGCTACCGCATCGGCCCCAGCGAGATCGAGAACTGCCTGGTCAAGCATGCGGCGGTCGCGAACGCCGCCGTGGTGCCCAAGCCCGATGCCGAGCGCGGCGCCCTGGTCAAGGCCTATGTGGTGCTGGCGCCGGGCCGGCACGGCTCGGCGGCACTGATCGCCGAGCTGCAAGCCCATGTCAAGGGCCGGCTGGCGCCCTACGAATACCCCAAGGAGATCGAGTTCATCGAGGCCCTGCCGATGACCACCACCGGCAAGCTGCAGCGCGGCGTGCTGCGGCGGCAGGAGGAGGAGCGGGCGCGGGCAGCCGGCGTTACTGCGCCCTTGAGCTCGTCAGCCGCACGCTGAGCCGCGCATCGGCCGGCGCCAGCAGGCGGGCCGCGTCGGGCCAGGGCTCGGCGCCGGTCAGCGTGGTGCAGGGCGGGCTGGGCTTGTCCCTGGGCGCGTCGGGGTCGCGGTCCTTGGGCTCGGCCGCCAGCGGCAGGCCCAGCAACTGGCCCTGCTCGTCGCGCCATTCCAGCTCCCATTTGGGTTCGGCGCTGCAGACCCGCACGCCCTGGATCTGCGGGAACAGCCAGCGCGCATACCAGGGCAGCAGCTCGCTGCGCAGGGTGCGGGCGATGCCCATGATGCGGCGCACCGTGGCCATGCTCAGCTGGTCCGGCGGCGTGGTCAGGCGGATGCGGCCCTGCATCTCGGCGGCGCCGCGCGGGATATTGCTGGCCAGCTCGGCCCCCTTGGCCTGTTCCGGCGGCAGCAAGGGCAGCTCGAAGCGGCCCTCGGCGTCGACCTTGATCGGCAGATAGCCCTCCTCATGGGCCACCGCCAGCTTGGGCGCGGGCTGGGCCGCGAAGGTCTTGGGCCCCAGCTTGAAGTCCATCACGATCAGGCCCTGGCCGTATTTCTTCAGCCCCTGCAGCATGGTGTTCATGCGCTCGTAAGGCATCGCGGCGGGGTCGCGCACCAGACCGACCTGGACGGTCTCGAGCTGGGCGGGTGGCGGCGTCTGCGCCAATGCGGCGGGCAGGGCGATGAAGTACAGCAGCCAGATCGGCTTGGTCATGGGGGACTCCCTGGTTGATCGGATGGTTTGTTGGCTCAGCGTCTGCACTTGCCACGCGCCTCGGCCAGCAGCCAGAAGGGCGCGCTCAGCAAGCCCATGCCGGAGCCGGCGAACTCGCCCTTCAGGCAGTCGCCATCGGCGCTCTTGGCGATGTCCTGGCCCAGGCGCTGCTGGGCGGTCTCGGGCAGGGACTTCGCCTGCGCCGCTTCAGGTGCGCTCAGCGCGGCCTGGCGCACCGCGCGGCGGGTGGCCTCGCTGTCGAGCAGCGAGGGCAGGGGGGCGGAGGCAGGCGGCGCGGCGGATGGGCTGACGGCGAGCGCGGGCGCTGCGGTGTCTGGGACGGGCGGCGGTGTGCTGATCGCGTGGGCTGCCGGCCGCGCTGCGGCGCGTGGCTGTGGGATGCCGGTCGGTCTGCGCGCGGTCGGTGCCGGCTGTGGGCGGGCTACTGGTCTAGACAGGGGCTGCAGGCGCAGGCTGATACGCTGCGTTGCGGGTTTTTGGCCCGGTGTGGGCGAGCCGCCCTGAGTCAAGAGCAGCCACAACAGGCCGTGGATCAGCAGCACCAGCAGCAGCGCCGGCCTGGCCAGGCGCCTGATCATGCGTCCGGCCCCTCGCCGGGCGCTTCCGGCCCGGCCTCATAGCCCAGCAGATCGCCGGGCTGGCAGTCCAGCACCGCGCAGATGCGCGCCAGCGTCTCGAAACGCACGCCGCGCACCTTGCCGGATTTCAAGAGCGAGAGATTGGCCTCGGTGATGCCGATGCGCTCGGCCAGCTCGCGCGAGCGCATCTTGCGCCGCGCCAGCATCAGGTCCAGGGTCACGAGGATGGGCATGCCGCTTGCTGTTCTCAGATGAACTCGGCGTTCTCGCGAGCCAGCCTCGCGGCCTCGGTCAGCACCGTGCCCAGGGCCAGCAGCATCAGACCGAAGAGCAGGCTCAGGTAGTGCTGGGACGACAGGGCGAAGATCAGCAGCCGCTGGCCGGGCGGATTGGCCCAGGTCAGCGCCAGCACGATCAAGCTGTGGCCCAGCGGCAGCGCCGCCGCCAGCATGATCATCGCCCAGCCCAGCCGGCGCAGATGGCGGGCGGGCTGCGGGGTCAGCAGCTCGCCGCGAGCGTAGCAGCCGAACATGGCCCAGACCTGCCACAGCGCCCACAGGCTCACGCCCACCGGCAAGGCCGTGGCGAGCAGGCCGCCCAGCCGGGCTCCGCTGTCGAGTTGCACGGCCTTCAGCCCCCACTCTCCCAGGGCCACCCGTGCGACCCAATCCGGCTGGCTCCAGAACAGCGGCAGCAGCAGCAGCGGGGCCACCCCGCCCAGCAGGGCCAGGGCCTGCACACTGAGGGAGAGCCGGCGCAGGCGCTGCGGTCTGGTCTTGATGGAGGGCGGCATGCGAGGGGGGAGGTTTGTCTGAAATTACTGTAAAACAATAAAAAATAGATGTAAAGCAAAAAGTATCCGGGCGCATAGCGAGCAGCGATGGCTGGCCGCGACTTGCGGCACACTGCCGCCTGATCAGACCTGCATGCAGCAGGAGCCAGGAGTAGAGAAAGATGGAATTCACCACATTGGGCCGCTCGGACCTGCGCGTCAGCCGTATCTGCCTGGGCACGATGACCTTCGGCGAGCAGGTCGACGAGGCGGCCAGCCATGCCTTGCTGGACAGCGCCGTGGCCCAGGGCATCAACTTCATCGACATGGCCGAGATGTACCCGGTGCCGGCCCGCGCCGAGACCTTTGCCGATACCGAGCGCATCATCGGCCGCTGGCTCGGCAGCCGGCCGGGCCTGCGCGAAAAGCTGGTGATCGCGACCAAGGTCAGCGGCCCCTCGCGCGGCTATGGCTGGATACGCCAGGGCTCGCCCGATCTGACGGCCGCCGACATCATCAGCGCCTGCGAGGCCAGCCTGCAGCGCCTGCAGACCGACCATATCGACCTCTACCAGATCCACTGGCCGGCCCGCCATGTGCCGATGTTCGGCGGCCAGTTCTTCGAGCCGGCCAAGGACCAGCCGGTCACGCCCATCCTGGCCCAGCTCGAAGCGCTGGGCCAGCTGGTCAAGGCCGGCAAGGTGCGGCATATCGGGCTGTCCAACGAGACGCCGTATGGGGTGGCCGAGTTCGTCCATCTGGCCGAGCAGCAGGGCCTGCCGCGTGTGGTCTCGGTGCAGAACGCCTACAGCCTGGTCAACCGCGTGCCCGAGAACGGGCTGGACGAGGCGCTGTACCGCCACCAGGTCTCGCTGCTGGCCTACTCGCCGCTGGGCTTCGGCACGCTGACCGGCAAGTACGATGCCAACGGCCTGGCCGACCCGACGGCTGGCCGGCTGGCGCTGTTCGAGAGCATGAAGAAGCAGCGCTGGGCCCGGCCCGAGACGCTGGCCGCGGCGCGGCGCTACAACGCGCTGGCCCGCGACCATGGGCTGACGCCCACCCGCATGGCGCTGGCCTGGTGCTATGGCCGCTGGCAGACCGCCAGCACCATCATCGGCGTCACCAGCCAGGCTCAGCTCGACGAGGACATCGCCGCCTGGGGCACGGTGCTGGCACCCGAGCTGCTGGCCGAGATCGACAAGGTCCGCTGGGAGATCCGCGACCCGGCGCAGTGAAGCTCAAGGGCTAAAATCCGCCCCGCGATGCGCGCCCACACCTCCTTCCACCGCTGCACGGCCTTGCTGGCCGTGCTGGCGCTGCTGTGGACGGCCCTGGTGCCGGGTCTTGCCCATGCGCTGCAGACTCGCTCGGACAGCGTCTGGATCGAGGTCTGCACGGTGCAAGGCCCCGGCTTTGTGCGCCTGGACACGGCGGCCCTGGCCGAGGATCCGCTGGCGCCGCTGGAGCTGGGCAAGAAGAGCAGCCCCTGGGGCGAGCACTGCCCGCTGTGCACACTGCCCATCGATCAGGCGGCCCCGCCGCCGACCCTGCCCGCCGGCGCCTCGCCGACCCTGGGCTTCGAGCGCCCGCTCGCTTTCTGGCGCGCCCCGCGCCTGCTCGCCATCTGGGCCACGGCCCAGGCGCGTGCGCCCCCGCTGACGACCTGACAGTCCCTTCTTCGCTCCCACCGATTTCGCCGGCCCTGCCTTCTTGATGGCAGCGGCCGGCCTCACTGTCATGTCCGTCAATGAACAAACATCTGATCAGCCCCCTGGCGCTGGCCGTGCTGGCCTGCACCCATGCCCACGCCCATCAACATGAACAATTGCAGCCGGTCCTGGTCACCGGCAGCGCCCAGCGCAGCGGCCTCGACGAGGCCGCCGGCAGCAGCTCCCGCCTGGGCCTGAGCCTGCGCGAGACCCCGGCCAGCGTGACCGTGGTCTCGCGCGACGAGATTGAGCGGCGGGCCTATGTCAACACCCAGGAGGTGCTCAAGAGCGTGCCCGGCGTGGTCTTTGCCGACCCGCCGGGCTCGGCCGGCACGGTGTTCTACCGCGGCTTCGGCTCGGGCTCGCTGTCCCAGCTCTATAACGGCATCAGCGTGCAGTACGACGCGATCGCCGCGCGGCCGCTGGACAGCTGGCTGGTCGAGCGGGTCGAGGCCATAGGCGGTGCCTCGAGCTTTCTGAACGGCTCCGGCGCGGTGGGCGGCACGATCAATGTGATCAGCAAGATCGCCGATCGCAGCGGCGACATCAGCCGCCTGCGACTGAGCCTGGGCGACCGTGGCGCCCAGGGCTCGGCCAGCCTGCAGCGCAGCCTCGGCGAGCAGGTCCTGCGAGTCGAACTCAACCGCAACGAAGGCGCGCTGTGGACCCAGGGCCGCGAGCGCTCGGCCTGGCAGGCCAGCGCCTCCTGGCTGGCGCCGCTGACTGCGGGCCTGA
The DNA here is from genome assembly GCF_028462495.1 of Paucibacter sp. XJ19-41. NCBI lineage: Bacteria > Pseudomonadati > Pseudomonadota > Betaproteobacteria > Burkholderiales > Sphaerotilaceae > Roseateles > Paucibacter sp. XJ19-41. The sequence continues at coordinate 7,978 of NZ_JAQOWX010000118.1, read as the reverse complement.
CCCACACACTGGCCGTCGAGCGCCAGCACGAGAAGGTGACCCAGCCCTACTGGGGCACACCGATGCTGCGCGCCGCCGACGGCACGGTGCCCGCCGGCCAGCTGCACTTCGATGCCGCGACCTTGGGCGTGAACTACAACGTGCTCGATGGCCGCTACCAGCAGGACGTCAGCTGGGCTCGCTCCATCCTCGAATGGAAGCTCAATGACCGCACGCGGCTGAGCCACACCCTCTACCTCTATGACGCGCTGCGCGACTACGAGAACGTCGAGACCTATGTCTTCAGGAACGGCAATAGCGCGGTCGAGCGCCGCGATGCGCTGCTGCAGCGCCATGACCAGCGCGTCTGGGGCAGCCGCACCGAGCTGAGCCACGGCAGCGAGATCGCCGGCCTGCGCTCGGACTTCGCGGCCGGCATCGATTGGAGCTTCAACCGCCAGACCCGCTTCCCGCTGTCGGTGCCGGGCCCCTTTGGCAACACCGATCCCTACCAACCCGCCGCCAGCTACTTCTACAGCACCCCCGGCATCAAGCCCGGCTACAACCCCGGCGCCAGCAATCTGCTGCGCACGCTGGCGCTGTTCGTCGAGAACCGCACCGTGCTGGGCAGCGGCTATGCCCTGGTCAGCGCCTTGCGCTGGGACCGCATCGCGCTGGATGTGCGCAACCACCGCACGGTCACGGCCACCAACCCGGCCCTGTTCACGACCGACTTCAAGCCGCTGACCGGCCGGCTGGGCCTGGTCAAGGACCTCAGCAAGGACTGGCAGATCTATGCCCAGGCCAGCAGCGCCGCCGACCCGCCGTCCGGCGTGCTGGCCACGGCCGGCTTCAGTGCGCTGCGCCGCTTCGAGCTGACGCGCGGCCGCCAGGTCGAGATCGGCAGCAAGCTCGCCTTCGACCAGGGGCGCGGCCAGGCCACCGTGGCGCTGTACGACCTGCGCCGCAAGAACTTCTCCATCACCGACCCGAACGACAGCACGAACGCGCTGCCTGTCGGCGCGCAGAGCAGCCGCGGCCTGGAGCTCAGCGCGCATTGGCGGCCCAGCGCCCAGCTGAGCCTGAGCGGCCAGCTGAGCCACACCCGCGCGCGCTACCAGGCCTTCACCGAAGGCACGGTCTCGCGCGCCGGCCAGACCCCGGCCAATGTGCCGACCTGGGTGGCCGGCGCAGCGCTGGACTGGCAGCCGCTGCAGAGCCTGGGCCTGGGCCTGGACTGGCGCCATGTCGGCAAGCGCTATGCCAATGTCGCCAACACGGTCTGGGACGGCGCCTACAACCTCGTCGGCGCCAGCGCCACGCTGAAGATCGACCGCCAGACCACGCTGCAGGCCCGCGTCGACAACCTCGGCGATGAACGCTATGTGGCCAGCCTCAGCAGCAACCTGCCTTATCTGGGCGCGCCGCGCAGCGTCAGCCTGGCGGTGGACTGGAAGTTCTGAGCATGAGACTCAAGCGTTGGCTCTATCTGCTGCATCGCTGGGCCGGCATCGCGCTGTGTCTGGTGATGGCGCTGTGGTTTCTGTCCGGCATGGTGATGATGTATGTCGGCTATCCCAAGCTCACCCCGGCCGAGCAGCTGCAGGGGCTGGCACCGCTGCCGGCGCAGGGCTGCTGCGTGCCGCTGGAACAGGCGCTGCAGGCCGCCGGTCTGGACAAGGCGCCGACGCAGTGGCGGCTGAGCTCGGTGGCCGGAGCGCCGCGCTATCTGTTCAGCGACGCCCGTGGCAAGACCGTCGTGGCGGTCGATGCGCGCAGCGGCGCGCGCATCACCGGCGTGGACGAGGCCCAGGCCGTGGCGGCGGCCGCGCACTTCGCCGGTGGCGCTGCGGCGCGCAGCCTGGGCCCGGTGCAGGAGGATGCCTGGACCCATTCGCGCGCGCTCGATGCCCACCGGCCGCTGCACCGGGTAGCGGTCGATGACGGCCGCTGGCTCTATATCAGCGGCGTCAGCGGCGAGGTGGTGCGCGATGCCAGCCTGACCGAGCGGACCTGGGGCTGGCTGGGCGCCTGGCTGCACTGGCTCTACCTCTTTCGCGGCGGGGCGCTGAATGCCTGGTGGACCGATATCGTGATCTGGCTGTCGCTGGCCGGCGGCGCGCTGGGGCTCAGCGGTCTGGTGGTCGGCCTCTGGCGCTGGCGCTTCAAGGGCCGCTACAAGAGCGGCTCGCACTCGCCCTATCGCGGGGCCATGGCGCGCTGGCATCACATCCTCGGCCTGCTCGGTGGCACGCTGGCGCTGAGCTGGGTGATCAGCGGCCTGCTGTCGATGAATCCCTGGAAGGTCTTCGAGGCGCAAGGGCTGAAGCCCGATCGCCAGGCCTATGCCGGCGGGCAGCTGCAGGCCGGCGCGGCGCCGCCGGCCGATCTGGTGCTGGCCCGCCTGGCGGCGCAGGGCTTCGAGGCGCGGCTGCTGGAGTGGCGCCGCATCGGTGGCGCGCACTACGTCTGGGCCCAGAGCGCCAGCAGCGCGCGGCTGCTCGATGCGCGAGGCGAGGTGGTGCCAGGTCTTGACGAAGCGAGCCTGGTGACGACGGCCCGCGCCATGCTGCCTGGCGCGCCGCTGCTGCAGCGCCAGTGGCTGCGAAGCTACGACGCCCACTACTACGCCCGCGAGGCCCACACGATGACCGGCCAGCGCGAGCGCCCGCTGCCGGCGCTTCGCCTGGTCTTCGGCGACGCGCTCGCCCACCACATCGTGCTGGACCCGGCCAGCGGCGCGGTGCTGCAGGTCAGCAACAGCCACCAGCGGCTCGAGCGCTGGCTGTTCGCCTTTGCGCACAGCTTCGATCTGCCGCAGCTGCTGGCGCTGCGGCCGCTATGGGATGGCTGGATGCTGGTCTTCAGCCTGGCCGGGCTGGGCCTGAGCCTGACGGGCGTGGTGATGGGTTGGCGCCGGCTTGCAATCCGCCGCCACGCCCCCTGATAGGCTGCAGTGTTTGACAAGAGTCTTCCCACCATGCACCTCGTCTGCCCCGCCTGCGCCGCCACCAACCGCGTGCCCGAAGCCAAGCTCGAAGACCAGCCGGTCTGCGGGCGCTGCGGGGCCGAGCTGATGGCGGCGCGGCCGGTCGATCTGAGCGACGCCAGCTTCGCCGCCTTTGTCGGCAAGACCGAGCTGCCGGTGCTGGTGGACTTCTGGGCCGACTGGTGCGGCCCCTGCAAGATGATGGCCCCGCATTTCGCGCAGGCCGCCGCCCAGCAGCCGCTGATCCGCTTCGCCAAGCTCGACACCGAGGCCAACCGGCAGACCGCAGCGGCCTACAACATCCGCAGCATCCCGACCTTGATGCTGTTCCAGGGCGGCCGCGAGATCGCCCGCCAGGCCGGCGCGCTGAGCGCGGCCGATCTGCAGCGCTGGCTCCAGGCGCAGCTGAGGGGCGGCTGAGGGGCGGCTGAGCCGCCGTGATTTGACGGGTCGGCGGCGAGTGGGCAAACTAGTCAGATAACTGGTTTGTTTCGGAGGTCCACATGCAGACATGGCCTGTGCAAGATGCAAAAGCAAGGTTCAGCGAGTTTCTGGAGGCCTGCCTGTCCGAGGGGCCGCAAATGGTGACCAAGCGCGGTGCCGAGGCGGCCGTGCTGGTGCCGGTGCAGGAGTGGCACCGGCTGCAGTCGGCGGCGCGTCCGTCGCTGAAGCAGTTGCTGTTGTCGGATCAGGCCCGCGCCGAGCTGAGCCTGGCGCCGCGTGGGCAAGCCAGGCGGCGCCAGGTCACCCCGCTGGGCTGATCCGCGCCACTCCGGCGCCACTTATTCATGTACCTGCTCGACACCAATGTCGTTTCCGAGCTGCGCCGGCCCAGGCCGCATGGCGGCGTGCTCGCCTGGCTGCAGGGTGTCGATGACGCGCAGCTCTTCCTGTCCGCCGTCACGCTGGGTGAGATCCAGGCCGGCATCGAGCTGACGCGGGAGCAGGACGAGGCCAAGGCCGCCGAGATCGAGGCCTGGCTGGGCTTGGTGGCCAGCAGCTACAACGTGTTGCCGATGGACGCTGCGGCTTTCCGCCATTGGGCCAGGCTGATGCACCGCCGGTCCGACACGCTCTATGAGGACGCGATGATCGCGGCCACCGCCGCCGTGCATGGCCTGACCGTGGTGACGCGCAATGTGGCGGACTTCAAGGCGCTGGGCGTCGAGGTCTTGAACCCGTTTGCCAGCGGCGCTAGGACGAGTCGCTAAACCGGCGCCAGCCGCAGCGCCGAGCCCGGCACGCAGGCGCAGGCCAGCAGCTCGCCCGGGGCCAGGTCTTGCGGTTTTTCCAGCAGCCATTGCACCTGGCCGTCCAGCAGGCGCATGCGGCAGCTGCCGCAGCTGCCAGCGCGGCACTCGGCCGACGGCGCCAGGCCGGGGCGGCTCTCCAGCAGGCTCAAGAGGCTGCCGCCGGTCCAGCTCAGCTGTTGCTCGGCGCAGGCCACGTCGAAGGGGCCGCCGCTGATGGGGGCGGCCACGGCAAAAGCCTCCTCATGGACGGCCGCGTCCGGCCAGCCGGCCTCGTGCAAGCTCTGCTTCAGCCAGGCCGAGAAGGTCGATCCGGCGCACAGGAACAGCTGCTGCCCGGGCCGGGGCGGCGGCAGATCGCTCAAGGGCAGTCGGCCGGCGCGCAGCAGCGCGGCCCAGGGGGCTTCGCTGGCTATCTCGGGCTCGCCGGTGACGTGCAGCTGCACCCGCGCGCCGGGCCGCTGCGCCAGCGCCCACAGCTCGCGCGCATAGACCAGCTCGGCGGACTGGCGCACGGTCCAGAACAGCGCGAAGGGCAGGCCGCGTGCGGCCGCCCATTGCGCCATCGCCAGCATCGGCGTGATGCCCACGCCGCCGGCCACCAGCACCAGGCTGTCGGCCTCCTGCTCAGCGGGGCTGAAATGTCCGCGCGGCAAGCCGATCTCCAGCCGCTGGCCGGGCCGCAGCCCATCGTAGAGCCGGCGCGAGACCTGACCCCCGGCCTCGCGCCGTATCAGCAGCTCGTACTCGCGAGGCCGGCCCGTCCATTGCGCCAGCGAGTAAGCCCGGCGCGGCGCCCGGCGCTCGCCGGGCAGGGCGGGTGCCGCGACCAGCAGATGCTGGCCGGGCCGGAAGGCCGGCAGCGGTAGGCCCAGGCGGGCGCGCAGGCGCAGGCGCAGCAGCTCGGGTGTGGGCCGCTCGCAGGCAATGAGGGTCAGACGTCGCCAGCCCGGCTCCAGCCGGCCGTGGCGCCACAGCAGGCCACGCAGCAGCAACAGCAAGGCCCAGACCAGCAGCAGGGCGCAGGCGCCCAGCACCAGCAGGGCCGGCAGACTCATGCTCAGGCGCGGACCGGTTCGCCGCTGGGATCCGAGGCGGCCTCGGGCGCGGCGGGCAGGGTGGCGCGCAGCCGGGCCTGCTGGCGTTCGCGGCGCAGCCACATCACGAGGCCGGTGATGGTCAGCAGGGCCATCGCGCCGCCGATCAGGTCGATCCAGACCCACTCATAGTCCTTGCCGAAGAAGAACTGGCCGGTGTGCAGGTCCATCACCAGCTTGGAGGCGGTCATCTTCTCCTCGGGCAGGGTGGCCGGTGCGGCGGCCAGCAAGGGCAGGTGGGCCGTGCTGGGTTTGAAATCACGGCCCTCGGGACCGGCGGCATAGACCTCGGTCTTGGTGGTCACCAGCCAGCCCTCGGCGGTCTTGCTGATGCCCCAAATATCGCCCTTCATCACGCGCTCGGCGCGCGGTTCGGCCGCGCCGGTGTCGATGCGGTACAGGCCGTATTTGCCGCCGGCCAGCAGCACGCCGCCGCTCTCGGCCAGCGCGCGCAGCTCGGTCGGGCCCGCGACGCTGTGCAGCCGCTCGCCACGCTGCACGATCAGGCCGCGCTTGGCCGCCAGCCACTGGCTGCCGTCCGCCGCGACGAGTAGCTGGCGCAGCTCGGGGCGGGCCTCGGCCCGGACCTCGGTCTTGTCGCCCAGCGCGATCTGCTTGAGCCCGAGTGCCTTGTCATGGGCGATCAGCACCGCCGTCAACGAGACGATCAGGATGGGCAGGGCCAGGATCACGCTGACCCATAGATGCCAGGACCTGACGCTGTGGTTCTCGCGCTGGCGCAGCTGCTGAACAAGGGACTTGAGGCTCATCGGGGACTCCTTGGCTTGGGGCTTGAGGTCGTTGGATTGGGTTCAGAACAGGGTTTCGACCGACAGCGAGACACTGCGCACACCGGTCTCCAGCTCGCGGGTGATGCTGCTCAGCGCGCCGTTGGCGGCATGGCTGTGCTTGAGCTTTTCCTTGTCGGTGTTCAGCACATTGTTGGCGGTCAGACGCACAAACACATGGGGCTGGACCTGCCAGGCCGCATAGAGGTCGAGCAGGCGGGACTGCGATTCGGCGTTCTCATTGAGCACGGTCTGCGGTCTTGCGGCCAGCACATTCAGATTGAAACCGGTGCGCCAGGCCGGGTTGATGCGCCAGTCGGCGCCCAGATTGGCGGCCCAGGGCAGCTGGTCCTTGGCGCGGGTCGTGATGCCGCTGGCGCTGTCGGTGACCCGCGAACCGAGCCGGCTCAGATTGCCTCGCACGCTCAGCGAGGGCAGGCCCAGCTCATGCAGGCCGAGGTTCCAGTCCAGCTCCAGGCCATAGACCTTGCTGTGGCCGGACATATTGAAGGGGCGCTCGATCCAGCGGCCACCTTCCCGCACCTGGCGGCGCTGCACCAGGTCGCGGATGTCCTTGTGGAAGGCGTTCAGCGCGATCACGCCGCGATCACCCTTCAGATAGTGCTCCAGCCCCAGATCGAAACCGACGGCCCGCTCCGGCTTGAGCCCGGGGTTGCCGCCCTTGTCGGGCTTGGCCGAGCTGCCGTCGGCGCTCTCGATGACCGGGGACAGGTCTTCCAGCTTCGGCGTCTTGGTGGTGGCGGCCAGGCTGGCGCGCAGCTGCCAGTGCGGCCGTATCTTCCACAGATAGTGGGCGCCGGGATTGAGCAGGCTGTGGCGGCCGCTGCGCTCGGCGCCGAGCTGGTCGCGGCCCGTGGTGCGCAGGCTCTCGGCGCGTGCGCCCAGGCTCAGCTGATGGGCGGGGCGCAGCTGCCAGCGGTCCGAGAGCCAGACGGCCAGACGCTGCTCATCCAGTGCGTAGGCATCGCCCCGGCCGGGCGGCTTGCTGCTCTCGCCCTTCTTCGGATCGATATTGATCGTGTGCTTGTCGCTGTCGCGCTCGCTGTGGGCCAGCGAGACGCCGGCCTCGATCTGGTGGTGGCGAGCCCAGGGCCGGCTCAGGCTGGCGCTCAGCGCCTGGCGCTGCTCGTCGATGCTCACATCCTCCAGCGCGGTGGCCGTCAGCAGATTCTTCGCGTCATAGGTCCATTTGGTCTTGGGGCGGCGCTCGCTGGCCTGGCTGTGCGAGGCCCGCAGCTTCAGCTCGCCGCCGGCCAGCGGCTGCTGCCATTGCAGGGCCAGGCGGCCCAGATCGCGGCGCTTGTCTTCCTGTTCGTTCTCGGCGCCGGCGAACTTGGCGGCGGGCGCGCTCGGCGTGCCGCCGCTGTAGCGCGGCTTGGTCTTGGCCTTGTCCTCGTCGGCGCGGCTGAAGAAGCCGTCCAGGGCCAGGTTTTGCCCCTGGCCCAGCTTCCAGACCAGCTTGGGCGCCAGGCCCAGCTCCTGGATGCGCACCAGTTCGGTCTCGAGCTCGCCGCTGCGGGCGTCGAGGCTGCCGTCGGCCTTGTACTTGATCTCGTCCTTGCTCTTGGTCTTGGGCTCGACCCGCTTGATCGCACTGGCGCTGAGCATCCAGTCGAAGCGCTCGCTCTGCCGGCCCAGCGTCATCGAGGCCTGCTGGCCGTCATGGCGGCCGTTGCGATGGACGCTGAACTGGAAGGCGTTGATGTCGGCCGCGCTTTGCTTGAGCACGATATTGATGGTGCCGGAAATGCCGCCGCCGCTCTCGCCGGCCAGCGGCGAGCGCAGGACCTCGATGCGCTCGACCAGATCCATCGGGATGCGGTCGGTCTGCATCTGCAGCTCCTTGGTGCCGCC
>NZ_JAQOWX010000117.1:0-17000 GCF_028462495.1 Paucibacter sp. XJ19-41 | reverse complement strand
GCCGCGCCGCCGCCGACGGGCTGGCCTTCGCCAGCGAGGGCGATGCCGAGCGGGCGCTGGCCGGCCCGGGCCGCAAGATCGAGGCGCTCTACGAAGCCCCCTATCTGGCCCACGCGGCGATGGAGCCGATGAACTGCACGGCCCGGGTGCGCGAGGGCCGGGTCGAGCTCTGGGTACCGACCCAGGTGCCGGGTCTGGCCCGCGAGCTGGCCGCGCGCGTGGCCGGTGTCGCGCCCGAGGCGGTCACCGTGCATGTCAGCTACCTGGGCGGCGGCTTCGGCCGGCGCCTGGAGATCGACTTCGTCGGCCAGGCCGTGCGGGTGGCACTGGAGACCGGCGGTCGGCCGGTGCAACTGCTGTGGTCGCGCGAGGAGGACATGAGGCACGACTTCTACCGCCCGGCCGGCGCGGCTTTTTGCGAGGCGCTGCTGGGTGAGGATGGCAAGCCGCTGGGCTTGCGCATCGGCAGCGCCGGCGATGCGATCTCGCCGCGCTGGATGGAGCGGGTGCTGCCGGCGCTGGCCGGGCCGGTGGATCTGCCCGACAAGACCGCGGCCGAGGGCTTGTTCGACCAGCCCTATGCCGTGCCGCATCAGCGCATCGCCCATCTGGCCACGCACTCGGGCGTGCCGGTCGGCTTCTGGCGCTCGGTCGGTCATTCGCACCATGCCTTCTTCATCGAAAGCTTTGTCGACGAGCTGGCCCACGCGGCCGGCGCCGATCCGCTGGACTACCGCCTGAGCCTGCTGGACGGCCTGCCGCGCCATGCGGCGGTGCTGAGGCTGGCGGCCGAGAAGGCCGGCTGGGGTCAGGCCTTGCCCAGGGGCCAGGCACGCGGCCTGGCCCTGCACGAGAGCTTCGGCAGCATCGTCGCCCAGGTCGTGGAACTGACGCAGGACAGCGGCGGGCGGCCCCAGGTGCTGCGCGTGGTCTGCGCGCTGGATTGCGGCACCGTGGTCAACCCGGCCATCGTCGAGCGCCAGATGGAGGGGGCCATCATCTTCGGGCTGACAGCGGCGCTGTTCGGCCGCATCGACATCCGCGATGGCGTCGTGCAGCAGCGCAATTTCCCCGACTATCCGCTGCTGAGCCTGGCGCAGACGCCGCGCATCGAGACCCATCTGGTCGCCAGCGGCCATGCGCCCACCGGCGTTGGCGAGCCCGGCACCCCGCCGGTGGCGCCGGCCGTGGCCAATGCCTGGTTCGCGCTCACCGGCGAGCGGCGTCGGCGCCTGCCGCTGCTGCCCTAGGCGCTGCGTCGCCGCGGCGCAGCCACAGGCCGAACAAGGTGCCGACGATATACATGCTGACCGAGTAGGCCGCCGCCGGCAGCGCCATCTGGAAGTTCTGCAGTACGCTCAGCGCGATATAGAGCGCCAGGGTCGAGTTGTGGATGCCGATCTCGAAGCTGATCGCGGTAGCCATCGGTTTGGCCAGACCCAGCGCGCGGCTCAGGTAGTAGCCCGACAGCAGGCTCAGCAGATTGAACGCCAGCACGATGGCGCCGATGCTGGCGGCCGAGTCGGCCAGCGCGCGCCACTCCTTGGCGATCGCGCCCAGCGCCAGCAGGGCCAGCACGACGGCGCTGAAGATCTTGAAGGGCTTTTCCAGCCGCGCCGCCAGCGCCGGGCGCCAGCGCGCCACGCTCATGCCGACGACCACCGGCAGCAGCACGACGGCCATCACCTCGGCGACCTTGGCGGTCTGCAGCGGCACGACGCCTTCGCCGATGAAATGCTGCAGCGCGAGGTTGGCGATCAGCGGCATGGTGATCACCGACAGCAAGGTGTTGATCGCGGTCAGCGAGATATTCAGCGCCACATGGCCGCCGAACAGATGCGAGAACAGATTGGCCGAGACCCCGCCCGGCGAGGCCGCCAGCAGCATCAGGCCCACCGCCATCACCGGCGGCAGGCCGACCAGCTGGATCATCGCGAAGCAGGCCAGCGGCAGCAGCAGCATCTGCAGCAGCAGCGCGATGGCCACCGCCTTCGGGTGGCGGCGCAGCCGCGCGAAGTCATCCAGGCTCAGCGACAGGCCGACACCCAGCATCACCAGGGCCAGCGAGATCAGCAAGAGGGTGGGCAGCAGGGCGGTCATCGGGCGTGGCTTGAGGGGTTGCTGAGGCGCCGATCTTGGCCGCGCGAGCCCCGGCCCACCAGCGGGATTTCGAGGCCCGGGTATGCCCGAGGCTAGTGGGTCGCCAGCGCCCGCAACTGCCGGTCGTGCCAGCGCGCCAGCAGCAGGCTGGCGACCAGCGCGCCCAGCAGGGCCAGGAACATGTCCGACTGGGTGTCCCAGGGGTCGCCCTGGGTGCCGAGAAACTCGTCGGCGCCCTGGCCCAGCGCCAGCGCCGCCCACCATTCGATCAGCTCGTAGACCGCGCTGACCGCCAGCGCGACGCAGACCGCCAGAAAGCCGGCCATGCCTCGCCCGGCCACATGGCCACCGCGCAGCAGAATCTCGCGGGCCAGCAGGGCCGGGATCAGGCCTTGGGCGAAATGGCCGATCTTGTCGTAAGGGTTGCGCGAGAGCCCCATCAGCTCCTGCATCCAGAAGCCCAGCGGCACCCGCGCATAGCTGTAGGCGCCGCCGAGTATCAGGATCAGGCAGTGCGCAAAGATCAGCCCGTACAGCAGCGGGCTGAGGGGAAAGCGCGCGCGTGTGGCGGCCAGCAGCGGCACGGCGATCATGACCGGCGCCACCTCCATCAGCCAGGTGGCGCGGTCATAGGGCTGCCAGCCTGAAACAGCCAGGGCCAGCAGAATCAGCAGGCCCATCAAGCTCAGTAGGCCCAGCCGGGGTGGTGTCGACATGCAGTGGCTCCTGAGTGGGGGCGGCCTTCCGCCGCCGATCCACATAATATGCAGGCTTTGCTGACTGCTGCTGTGCCATGACTGCCTCGCCCCAAGCCAATACATCCCGCAAAGCCCTGGTGCTGTTCTCCGGCGGCCAGGACTCCACCGCCTGCCTGGCCTGGGCGCTGCAGCGCTATGCCGAGGTCGAGACGCTCGGCTTCGACTATGGCCAGCGCCATCGCATCGAGCTCGAATGCCGGCTGACCGTGCGCAGCGAGCTGGCCCGGCAGTTCCCGGCCTGGGGCGCCAAGCTGGGCGAGGATCATCTGCTGGACCTGAGCCTTTTGGGCCAGATCTCCGACACCGCGCTGACCGAGGACCGCGCCATCGCGATGCAGGCCAATGGCCTGCCCAACACCTTTGTGCCGGGCCGCAACCTGCTGTTCCTGAGCTTTGCCGCGACCCTGGCCTACCGGCGCGGCGCCTCGGTGCTGGTGGGCGGCATGTGCGAGACCGATTTCTCGGGCTACCCCGACTGCCGCGACAACACCCTGAAGGCCTTGCAGGTGGCGCTGAGCCTGGGCCTGGACGCGCCGATGACGATAGAGACGCCGCTGATGTTCATCACCAAGGCCCAGACCTGGGCGCTGACCGAGAGCCTGGGCGGCGCGGCGCTGAACGACCTGGTCATCGAACACACCCACACCTGCTATCTGGGCGAGCGCAAGACCCGGCACGCCTGGGGCTATGGCTGCGGCAGCTGCCCGGCCTGCGAGCTGCGCGCGCGCGGCCATGCGGAGTACATCGCGACATGAGCTGGTCGACCTTGGGATGGATCGTCGCGGCGCTGCTGCTGTTCTGGGGCATCGGCGCCTACAACCGCCTGATGCGGCTGCGCAATGCGATCGGTGAGGCTTTTGTGCAGCTGGACCAGCAGTTCGGCGCGCGCGCCGAGGTCAGCGCCCGGCTGCTGACCCTGGCGCGACCGGCGCTGGAGAGCGAGCAGGCCGCCTTCGACGCGCTGGACAGTGCCCAGGCCGAGGTGCAGGCCGCCGTGCTGGCGGCCCGGAGCAAGCCTTATGCGGGCGACCCGTTGGCCAGCCTGGCGGTGGCCACGGCCGTCCATGCGGCGGCGCTGACCCGGCTGGTGTCCCTGGTCGAGCACCATGGGGAGCTCGGTCGGGACGCCGAGATCCAGGCTCAGCTGGCCGAGCTGAAACTGATCGAACGCCAGCGCGCCTTCTCGCGCCAGGTCTTCAACCAGGCGGTCAGCCAGTACAACGAGGCGGCGAAGCAGTTCCCGACCCGGGTGCTGGCCAGCCTTTACGGCTTTGCCGAGGCGCGTTCGCTGTAGAAGCTTATTGCGATTGTTTTGTTGGCAAGTCGGGGGGCGCTGCATAAACTGCGCCGACTACACAACAAGGAGACTCCGATGAGCTTGCGAGCGATTCTGTTGGGCGCCGCGCTGGCCGCCGGTGCCGGTGCCGCTGCGGCCCAGGATGCCAAGACCCTGCATCTGAAGGCCCTGGCCGCCACCTGCGCCAACTGCCACGGCACGGCGGGGCGCGCCGTCGAGGGTTCGGCGGTGCCAGGTCTTGCCGGCATGCCGGCCGCCTATTTCAGCGAGCAGATGAAGGCCTTCAAGAGTGGCGCCCGTCAGGCCACCGTGATGCACCAGCTGGCCAAGGGCTATAGCGAAGCCCAGATCGAACAGCTGGCCGGCTATTTCGCCGCCCTGCCGCGTAACTGACGGAGACAAGACACATGATGCAAAGACGCAATCTCCTGCAGGGCGCGGCCGCCCTGTCCGTGCTGGGCCTGGCCGGCTGTGCCACCACCTCGGTGCCGAGCAAGGCCCGGGTGCTGGTGGTCGGCGGCGGCTATGGCGGCGCCACGGCGGCCAAATACATCCGGCTGCTGTCCGACTACAAGATCGAGGTCGTGCTGGTCGAGCCCAGCGAGGCCTTTGTCTCCTGCCCGATATCGAACCTGGTGCTGGGTGGCTCGCGCCAGATCGGCGAGATCACCACGCCCTATGGCATGCTGCAGTCCAAGCACGGCATCACCGTGGTGCGCGACTGGGTGGCCAGCATCGACGCGGCCAAGAAGACCGCGACCCTGGCCTCCGGCCCGGTGATCGCCTACGACAAGCTGGTGCTGAGCCCCGGCATCGACCTGATCTGGGACTCGGTGGCCGGGCTCAAGGAGGCCAATGCCGCCGGCCAGATCCTGCAGGCCTGGAAGGCCGGTCCCGAGACGGTGGCGCTGCGCCGCCAGCTGGAGGCGATGCCGGACGGCGGCGTCTACGCGATCACGATTCCCGAGGCGCCGTACCGCTGCCCGCCCGGGCCCTACGAGCGCGCCAGCGTGATCGCCGGCTACTTCAAGCAGGCCAAGCCGCGCTCCAAGGTGCTGATCCTGGACGCCAACCAGGACGTCACTTCCAAGGGGCCGCTGTTCAAGAAGGTCTGGGCCGAGCAGTACAAAGGCATCATCGAGTACCGGCCGCAGCACAAGGCGGTGGCGGTCGACGCCAAGAGCAAGACCGTCAAGTTCGAGATCCAGGACGACGTCAAGGCCGATGTGCTGAATGTGCTGCCCAGCATGCGGGCCGGCGCCGTCGCGGTGCAGGCCGGCCTGGCCAACAGCAATGCGCGCTGGGTCAATGTCAACTATCTGAGCTTCGAGGCCACCGCCGCCAAGGACATCCATGTGCTGGGTGACGCTATCCAGATCGCACCGGGCATGCCCAAGAGCGGCCATATGGCCAACAGCCACGGCAAGGTCGCGGCGGCCGCCATCGTGGCCCAGCTCAATGGCTGGGAGATCAACCCGGCACCGATGCTGACCAACACCTGCTACAGCTTCGTCGACGCGAAGAACGTCATCCACGTCGCCAGCGTGCACGAGTACGTCGCGGCCGAGAAGACCTTCAAGACCGTGGCGGGCTCGGGTGGCGTCTCTACCGGCCCGACCGAGCTGGAAGGCACTTACGCCTGGAACTGGGCGCGCACGATCTGGGCGGACTCACTGGCGTAAACCTGAGTTCACGGGCCGAGCGCCGGGCCGCTCCCAAGCCGGCCCGGCCTGCCAGCCGCAGGCTGGCTTCCCCTCGGGGGACCGCCCAGCGTACCCGCTGGGCGAGGGGTCAACAATTCAATTGCAGACGATGGCGCCTGTGTTGACGAGTTCGTCGAACAGCGCCTTCAGTGCCTGCCCCGACATCGCGTAGGGGTTCAGCTTGGTGGTCTCGCAATACTTCAGCACCAGGGCCGGGTTCAGCCTCGACAGGTTGACCTGGCCCATGCTCCAGCCGGCGAAGTGGCGCTCGGCCACCTCCTCGTAGCTGAGCAGGATCACATCGCGGTGGCGGGTATCGCCGATGATGGATTTGTAGCGCGCATGGACCGCGTCGCGCCCGCCCTCCAGCACCTGCATGAAGATGCCGTCGCTGTAGCACAGCAGGCCGGTCAGGCCTTCGGCCGGGTTGTGGGCGCGCGAGGACTTGAGGATGGCCGCGAGCTCGGCCTCGCTCATCGGGCTGGCGGCGCGGCTTGCGTAGAGCAGACGGACTAGCATGGCAGTACTCCGATCAGAGGGGTCAGGGCTTGCGCTAGCGCGCAAGGACTGACCCCAGGACATTATTTTTTCGACAGCAGGGACAGGAATTCGCGGCGCAGATTGGCGTCCTTCAGGAAGGCGCCGCGCATCACGCTATTGGTCATCATCGAGTCGATGTCCTTGACGCCGCGCCAGTGCATGCAGAAATGGTCGGCCTCCATCACGATGGCCAGGCCATCGGGCTGGACCCGCTCCTGCAGCTCGTTGGCCAGCATGGTCACCGCCTCCTCCTGGATCTGCGGCCGGCTCATGATCCAGTCGCACAGCCGCGCGTACTTGGACAGGCCGATCAGATTGGAGTGTTCGTTGGGCAGCAGGCCGATCCAGACCCGGCCCATGATGGGGCACAGATGGTGGGAGCAGGCGCTGCGCACCGTGATCGGGCCGACGATCATCAGCTCGTTGAGCCGGGTCACATTGGGGAACTCGGTGACCGGCGGCGCGACGGCATAGCGGCCCTTGAAGATCTCGCGCAGATACATCTTGGCGACGCGCTTGGCGGTCTCCTGGGTGTTGTGGTCGCTGTCGGTGTCGATCACCAGCGCGCGCAGCACCTCCTGCAGCTTGGCCTGCACCTCGGCCTGCAGCTCGTCGAGCTCGCCCTCTTCGATGAAGGCGGCGATATTGTCATTGGCATGGTGGCGGCAGCCCGCACCGCGCAGCCGGTAGCGGATGCGTTCGGAGGCGGGCAGGGCGGCCAGCTCGGCCTCGCTGCGGAAGATGGTGTCAGGCTTGTCCCCGGTCATGGGCGTCTCGGTAGTCTTTGTCCGGTCACCATTGTGTCCGGATTGCAAATTCCCTGCCGCCCCGGGGCGGCTGCGGGCTGCCCCTACACTGGGCGCGTGTCCTCTTCTTCCGCTTCCACCTCCCTGGCCCCGCCGCTGCAGCGCCTGCTGTTGCAGACGGCCGACGCCGTGCAGGCCGTGCGCGAGGGTCAGTCCTTGACCGCCGTGCTGGCGCGTTGTCCCCAGGAGCTGCGCCCCGGCACCCAGGCCCTGAGCTTTCATGTGCTGCGCCTGCTGGGCGCCGCCCAGGCGGCGCGCGCCCAACTGGCCCCGAAGACGCCGCCGCCCAAGGTCGACAGCCTGCTGACCGTCGCGCTGGCCCTGCTGTGGCCCGCGGCCACGCCGCCCTATGCCGATCACACGGTGGTGGACCAGGCCGTCAGCGCCGCGCGCAAGCGCGCCCCGGCCAGCGCCGGCTTTGTCAACGCGGTGCTGCGCCGTTTTCTGCGCGAGCGCGAGGCCGTGGTGCAGGCCGCGCAGCGCGAGCCGCAGGGCGAGTTCAACCACCCGCCCTGGTGGATAGAGCGGCTGCGCCAGGACTGGCCCGAGCACTGGCAGGCCGTGCTCAGAGCGAACAACGAACACCCGCCGATGAGCTTGCGGGTCAATGCCCGGCATGGCGACGCGACCGCCTATCTGCAAAGGCTGGCCGCCGCCGGCATCGCCGCACGAGCGCTTGGGGCGCTGGCGCCCCAAGCCGTGGTGCTGGAGCGGGCCGTCCCGGTGACGGCCCTGCCGGGCTTTGCCGAGGGCGAGGTCTCGGTGCAGGACGCGGCGGCCCAGCTGGCCGCGCCGCTGGTGGTCCAGGCCTGGCGAGACCTGCCCCCCCTGCCAGCGGGCGCCCGGGTGCTGGACGCCTGCTCGGCCCCGGGCGGCAAAACCGCCCATCTGCTGGAATTGGCCGATCTGGAGCTGCTGGCCCTGGACACCGACCCGCAGCGCCTGGTCCGCGTCCAGGACAACCTGGACCGCCTGCACCAGCGCGCCAGTCTGAAGGCCGCGGACGCGCGCGATACCGCCGCCTGGTGGGACGGCCGGCCTTTCGATGCCATCCTGCTCGATGCGCCCTGCAGCGCCTCCGGCATCGTGCGGCGCCATCCCGATGTGCGCTGGCTGCGCCGGCCCGGTGATATCGCCCAGCTGGCCGCCATCCAGGCCGAGCTGCTGGAGGCGCTGTGGCCGACCTTGAAACCCGGCGGGCGGCTGGTCTATGCCACCTGTTCGATTTTCAAGGCCGAGGGTCAGGACCAGGTCGATGCATTTTTGCAACGCCATAGCGATGCGAGCCCGGTCCCGGTGCAGGGCTTCACGNAGGCCGAGGGTCAGGACCAGGTCGATGCATTTTTGCAACGCCATAGCGATGCGAGCCCGGTCCCGGTGCAGGGCTTCACGGGGCATCTGCTGCCCCTGGCCGACAATGGTCCGCAAGCGGGTGCGGGGGTCTCGGTGGTCGATGGCTTCTTCTACGCCTTGCTGATAAAGAACTGATTAGCCCCTTGCTCTTGCGCCTGCCGTTCTCCGTCGCCCCGTTGTCCGCCGCTCTGGCGCGAGCGGTGCTGCTGCGTCTGCTGCTGGCCCTGATGCTGCTGGCCGGGCTGGCGCCGGCCAGGGCCGACGGGGTGGAACTGGTGCAGCTGAGCACCGAGCGGGCCGAGGACGGCCTGCTGATGAGCTTCAGCACCCGCTTCGAGCTGCCGCGGCCGGTCGAGGATGCCTTGCTGAAGGGCGTGCCCATCTATTTCACCGCCGAGGCCTCGGTGCTGCGCTCGCGCTGGTACTGGCGCGATGAGCGGGTCTCGCGGGTCTCGCGCAGCTGGCGCCTGGCCTGGCAGCCGCTGACCCGCCAGTACCGCGTCAGCAACGGCGGCCTGCACCAGAGCTATGTCACCCTGCCCGAAGCCCTGGCCTCGCTGCGCGGCATTGCCGGCTGGCGGCTGGCCGAGGGCAAGGATCTGGAAGAGGGCAGCCGCTACTACCTGGAGTTCAGCTACCGGCTCGACACCAGCCAGCTGCCGCGGCCGATGCAGATCGGCCTGGGCTCGCCGCAGGGCTGGGCCCTGAGCGTCGAACGCAGCCTGGCGCTGAACCCCGATCTGACCAGCAACAAGCCATGACCCGCGCCGCGCGTTGGGCCTGGCTGGTCTCGCTGGTGGCCGTGACCGGCGCCAGCGGGGTGCTGGCCTTTTTGCTGTCGATCGGCGGCACCGCGCAGCGCGGCTTTTTCGAGCGCCACTATGTCTGGCTGTTCTGGCTCAACGCGGCGGTGGCAGCGGTGCTGGTGCTGGTCATCAGCGTGGCGGCGGTGCGCCTGGTGCTGCGGGTGCGGGCGGCCAAGTTCGGCAGCCGGCTGCTGCTGAAGCTGGCCGGCATCTTTGCGCTGGTGGGTGTGGTGCCGGGGCTGCTGATCTACACCGTGTCCTACCAGTTCGTGAACCGCAGCATCGAGAGCTGGTTCGATGTGCGGCTGGCCAGCGCGCTGGACGCCGGCCTGAACCTCGGGCGCGGCACGCTGGACGGTCTGGTCAACGAGCTGTCGAACAAGACCCGCGACGCCGCCGACCGCCTGACCGACACGCAAAGCCTGCAGCCGCTGGCGCTGGAGCGCATCCGCGAGCAGCTCTCGGCCCGCACCGTGGCCCTGGTGGGCAGCGGCGGGCAGATCCTGATGTCGGTGGGCGGCGACACCAGCGCGCTGGCGCCGGAGCGGCCCGGCGCGGTGCTGCTGCGGCAGGCGCGCGCCGCCGGGGTGATGAGCCAGCTCGAAGGCCTGGAGGACGAGGCCCAGGCCCTGCAGGGCAATGCCTTGCTGCGCGCGCTGGCCCTGCTGCCCAGCACCGAGATGAGCCTGGGCAGCGCCGACCGCTATCTGATGGTGGTGCAGCGCCTGCCCAGCCAGGTGCTGGCCAATGCCTTGGCGGTGCAGGCCGCCAACAGCGAGTACCAGCAGCGCGCGCTGGAGCGCGACGGCCTGCGCCGCATGTATCTGGGCACCCTGACCCTGGTGCTGATACTGGCGGTGTTCGCGGCCCTGCTGCTGGCCGTGACCCTGGGCAACCAGCTGGCCCGGCCGCTGCTGCTGCTGGCCGACGGCATGCGACAGGTCGCGCATGGCGATCTGTCGGCCAAGCCGGTGCTGTCCTCGCGCGACGAGCTGGGCGGCCTGACCCGCTCCTTTGCCGACATGACCGACCAACTGGCCGACGCCCGCGCGCTGGTCGAGCGCAGCGTGGCCGACCTGGAGAGCGCGCGCACCAATCTGCAGACGATTCTGGACAATTTGACCGCCGGCGTGATCGTGTTCGACGCCCAGCAGCAGATTGACACCGTCAACCCCGGCGCTACCCGCATCCTGCGCCTGCCGCTGTCGGCCTATCGCGGCCGGCGGCTCGAAGAGGTGCCGCAGCTGGAGGCTTTTGCCCAGTCGGTCTGGCAGCGCTTCGAGCAGCTCAGCGACGCGCCCGAGGCCGGCGAGCGCGGCCATTGGCAGGACGCCTTCGAGCTGCAGCTGCAGTCCGGCCAGGACACACTGACTCTGCTGGTGCGCGGCGCGCAGCTGCCGCTGGACGGCCGGCTGATGGTGTTCGATGACATCTCCGAGGTGGTCTCCGCCCAGCGCTCGGCCGCCTGGAGCGAGGTCGCGCGGCGCCTGGCTCATGAGATCAAGAACCCGCTGACGCCGATCCAGCTCTCGGCCGAGCGCCTGCAGCACAAGCTCGAAGCCAAGCTCGAAGGGGCCGACCAGGCCATGCTGGTGCGCTCGGTCGCCACCATCGTCAACCAGGTGCAGGCGATGAAGCAGCTGGTCAACGAGTTTCGCGACTATGCCCGCCTGCCCTCGGCCAAGCTCAGCGCGCTGGACCTGAATGCGCTGGTGTCCGAGGTGCTGATGCTGTATGCCCCGGCCCAGGAGGCCGGCCGGCTGCAGGCCGAGCTGGCCAGCGAGCCGCCGCTGATCGAGGGCGACGCGACCCAGCTGCGCCAGGTCATCCACAATCTGGTGCAGAACGCGCTGGACGCCGTCAGCGACAAGCCCGACGGCCATGTACTGGTGCGCACGCAGAAGGCCTTCAACGAGGCCGGCGAGCTGCGCGCGCTGCGCCTGCAAGTGACCGACAACGGCCCCGGCTTTGCCGAGAAGGTGCTCAAGCGCGCTTTCGAGCCTTATGTCACGACCAAGACCAAGGGCACCGGCCTGGGCCTGGCCGTGGTGAAGAAAATCGCCGACGAGCACGGCGCGCGCATCCGCCTGGCCAACCTTCATTTGCAGGGCGACCAGGCTCAGGCGCTGATCGGCGCTCAAGTTTCGTTATCATTTTCAAAACTCGCGACTGCACCCAGCCCGGCCGAACCCGGCGATGCGCACAGGGCCGCGTGAACAGTAGGCATACATGGCAACCATTCTTGTAGTTGACGACGAACTGGGCATACGAGCCCTGCTGTCCGAAATCCTGACCGACGAAGGTCACACGATCGAGCTCGCCGAGAACGCCGCGCAGGCCCGTGCCGTGCGCGAACGGATGCGGCCCGATCTGGTGCTGCTGGACATCTGGATGCCCGATGTCGACGGCATCACCCTGCTCAAGGAGTGGGGCAGTGCCGGACAGCTGTCGATGCCGGTGATCATGATGAGCGGCCACGGCACGATAGACACGGCGGTCGAAGCCACCAAGGTCGGCGCGATCGCCTTCCTCGAAAAACCCATCACCTTGCAGAAGCTGCTGCGCGCCGTCGAGCAGGCCCTGGTCAAGACCGCGCCGCGCGCCGCGCCGGTGGTCGGCGTGCCCAGCAGCTATGCCCGCAGCGAGCTGCTGAGCCCGAGCGTCCACACGGCACCCACTCTCAGCGCCCCGCCGCTGGCCAGCCTGCCGAGCAGCGGCCTGGCCTCCGAGCAGGTGTTCGAGCTGGACCGCCCGCTGCGCGAGGCCCGCGACGCCTTCGAGAAAAGCTATTTCGAGTTCCATCTCGCCAAGGAAAGCGGCTCGATGACCCGCGTCGCCGAGAAGACCGGCCTGGAGCGCACCCACCTCTACCGCAAGCTCAAGCAGCTCGGTGTGGATCTGACGCGCAACAAGCGCGGTGGCGGCCTGTAATTTCTATGCTATAGTCGCGGTCTTCGCTGATTCGGCAGACCTGTCGATGAAGCGAGAAACAAGACAGATGGCCTGGTAGCTCAGTTGGTAGAGCAGCGGATTGAAAATCCGCGTGTCGGTGGTTCGATTCCGCCCCAGGCCACCATCCCCCTCTTTTCGGTCGATCCCGAGAGATTCCAAGACAGCTAAAAGCCCTTGCTCATCAAGGACTTAGCCTGAAAAAGGCGGCTCAGGAAGTCTCAAGCGATCCCTCCACGTCTCGTCGTTGCGTGTACCCATCGAGTACCCCAGACTGCTTTTCTAACCGCAGTCATGTTTTGGGTACACCATGGGGCAACTCAACGACCTCCTGATCAAGTCCGCTAAGCCTCGCGACAAGGAATACTTGCTCGCTGATGGCGAAGGCCTCTACCTTCGTATTCGCCCGACCAGCAAGGTCTGGGTCTACCGTTACAGGGAAGCGGGCAAGGAGGCCAAGCTCAGCCTCGGCCCCTATCCGGCCCTCCCGCTTGCCGCCGCCCGCAAAATGGCACGGGCCGAAGCCGAGATGCGCGCAGCAGGCGTGGACCCTCGGCTGGTGCGCCGCGAAGCGGCGGAACGCAATCGCCTTGCGCGCCTCAATACCTTCGAGCTGACAGCACGCGCCTGGATTGCCCAAGCTCACAAAGACCGTCAATGGTCGGCGGGGTATGCCGAGAAGGTGACGCGGCATCTGGAGCTGCACATCTTCCCGTGGATTGGGAGCAGAGCCATGGACACGGTCGCGCCGACCGAGCTTGTACGGTGCCTGCACCGCATCAAGGATCGTGGCCACCTGGAGACCGCGCAGCGGGTGCGGGAGGCCGTCGTGCACGTCTACCAGTACGCGGTCGACTTGGGCGTGCTGGAACCGGCCCGGAACTTTGTGAACAGCCGCACCGGGGGACTTCCCGCACCTCGCAGTCGCCACTACGCGGCCATCACCGATCCGGACGAGTTGGCGCGACTGCTGCGCGATATCGCGGCCTACCGGGGCAACGTCGTTACCCGTGCCGCCTTGCGGCTGGCACCGATGCTGTTTCAGCGTCCCGGTCAGTTGCGCCTGGCGCATTGGGAGGACATAGACCTCGAGGGGAAGCTGTGGCGTTGCCCGCCCGAGAAGATGAAGATGCGGGAGTGGCAGAAGCGCGATTCCCGCACACCCGCGCATCTGGTGCCCTTGCCCACGCAGGCGCTCGAAGTCTTGCGCGATCTCTTGCCGCTGACCGGTCCCACCGGTCCGGTGTTCCGCAGCATGGCGAAGCGTACGGAGGCGACGCGCTACATGAGCGACAACACCATCAACGCGGCCTTGCGCAATCTCGGGTACGACACGCAGGAGCAGATCACGGGCCACGGGTTCAGGGCCACCGCCCGGACGCTGATCCGCGAGCTGCTGGGCTGGGACCGGGAGGTGATCGAGCGCCATCTGGCCCATGTATCGGATGAGGAACTGGGCGGTAGCTACGACCGCGCCACGCATCTTGAACAGCGCCGCCAGATGGTCCAAATGTGGGCCGACCTGCTGGACGATTTGACGGCCGGTAAAGCCGTCCAGCCTGCGCAGGCGCATCGCTTCCAGGTGAGGCGGCAGGCGCGACTCAAGGCCGACGCTGCAAGTGTGGCGCGCGCAGGGAAGTCGCCGCACTGAATCGCCCGGCGCTCATGGCGACCAGGTGCAGTGAGCCCATCAACCGGGCTGTTGCGATCCATCTTCAGTTGCTGAAGATGGACAGCGTGATGGCCTTGTCTGTTGGCGCTAGGGCTGCCTTGTTTCAAGCAAGCTTTCAAACTGGCTGGATGTACTAAAGAATTCTTTAATAGACGACAGTGCAGTGCAGTGCAGTTCAGCCCAGCCATGCGCATGGACCGTCTTCGCGCAGAGACAGTCGGTCGCCGCGCCCTCATGCGCGATCAACACCCGGCATGCAGTGCGTTGACGCGTGGAGTCATTAGTCGACTCGACAGTAGTCGCCGCGCGCTGATTTTTAGCAAAATTCAGCACGCGCTGAGCGCCGAACCCGACGCAAACTTGTGTCATGGGAATCGCCGCCTTCGTCCGCCAGCCCCGCGCCCATGCGCCCCGCAGCAGCAGCCGTCGCCAGCGGCTGACCATCGACTTCCGTCGGCATGGCCCGGCACTGACTGCCATCGCACGCTCGCGCCGCATGAGCGCGGCTGCGCTGGCCAGGACCGTCCTTGGCGAGTGGCTGGAGGCGCAGGCTGTTGACGCTTCACCTGCCGATGCGATGGACACGGCGCAGGCCGCGTCGGTTCCGCTGCACAGAGACGCCCCATTCGCCAAGGTGACATTGCGGATGCCGGCCGCGCGGGCCGCCATGCTGGCCCGCGCTGCGCGTGCTGCAGAGCTGTCGCAGGGCATGTATGTCTCGCAGCTCCTGGATGCGCAGGCATCGGAGGATTCTCTGGACTCCAGCCCCAGGGCGCTTGTGTCGTCGCTAGTGCGATCCAACGCCAAGCTGGCGTCTTTGAACAGCGGTCTGAAGGCCCTGGGGCGCGCACTGGAACAGTCCTCGTCCCCTGAGTTTGCGCGCCTCGATGCCCTGGTGGCTGGGTTGACCGCCGAGGTGGGTCAGCATCTGGCCTCGGCCGCTCCCCAGATAGCGGCAGTGCCAGCGTCATGGCGTCGGCCGGCTAGCAATTCCGATGGAGGGTGAACGCCATGGCGCCCCCGACCTCATCCTCGGTGATCGACGGTGTGCTGGTGCAATGGGGCGAGCGGTTGTTCTATCCCGGTGTGAACGCTGATCTGGAACCGCATCTANTGAGCGTTGTTGTATCCCGAACGCCTCATCAGCGCAGTCGCGTCCTGAAGACTGCTGTCCTGCAGCCACACACCGCCTACGACCTGCCTAGGCAGCGTCGGCATCCCGCCGACCGTATGGGCCTCGCCTGGCTAGCCGCCCTGCAGGGCGGCTAGCCCGGCGAGGCCCATACGGTCGGCGGGATGCCGACGCTGCCTAGGCAGGTCGTAGGCGGTGTGTGGCTGCAGGACAGCAGTCTTCAGGACGCGACTGCGCTGATGAGGCGTTCGGGATACAACAACGCTCATGCCGAAGAAGGTGGGCGCGGTGACGGTCCCTCTTGCCGGGAAGCCAGACGACCGTACCGCGCCCTACACCGTGCCGATGAAGGCGGTGCCACATAAGTGTGGCTCGCTTCGGGCGATTCCGTCCAGCACCTTCGGTTCGCCGAGGTGCGCATGGATCATCCCGCTCGCCTGTTCCTGTGCGCGCGGTGTCTTGCTCAGGTCGTCCTGTGCAGTCACTGTGACCGCGGCAACCGCTACTGTGGCCGGGCATGCCGGCGCCTGGCGCGCGACGCCGCCCGGCGCGAGAGCGCATGCCGTTATCAACGATCTTGGCGAGGCCGGCTCGCCCACGCCGAGCGTTCTCGGCGCTGGCGCCAGCGTCATGGTGCTGGCGATGACGGCGGTGACCGCGAACATAACGTGACGCACCAGGGTTGCCCGCCTGGGCCTGCAGCGGCTTCACTGGTCGCATGCACATCCGACACCACCCCAGCAGCAACGCCAGCAGGCATGGCGGCTTGCACCGCGTCCAGGGTTGCCGGCAACTCGACAGCCGCGTCCCTATGCTGGTTGTGCCGCCGCTGCGCACGAGCACTGTCCGACTGGGTGCGCCAAGACTTCCTGCGTCATCGCCCGCGCAGCCGGCGCTCTGGGGCGCGCCATGACCACTGCCCCTGACTTGGTGGCGCAGATCCTGCGTCTGTACACCGTCGAGAAGTGGCGCATCGGCACCATCGCCCGGCAACTTCACGTGCATGGCGATGTCGTTCGCCGCGTGCTCGCGGCCGACGGCGCGCTGGGGTCACCCGCACAGCCGCCGACGACCCCATTGCGCTCGCAGCGCATCGACCCGTACCGGCCATTCTTGCTGGCCACGCTGGAGAAGTACCCCACGCTGACTGCGGCGCGGCTGCACGCCATGGTCACCGAGCGTGGCTACGTGGGAAGTACGTCCCACTTCCGAGCGCTCGTGGCAGGCCTGCGTCCGCGTCCGCCCGCCGAGGCTTACCTGCGCCTGCGTACGCTGTCCGGCGAGCAGGCGCAATGCGATTGGGGCCACTTCGGCCACCTGCAGATCGGCCGTGCCCGGCGCCCCCTGATGGCGTTCGTCATGGTGCTCAGCCACTCGCGCCAGATCTTCCTGCGTTTCTTCCTGGACGCTCGGATGGACAGCTTCCTGCGTGGCCATGTCGAGGCCTTCGCCGCGTTCAACGGCTGCAGCCGGGTCGTCCTGTATGACAACCTCAAGAGCGCGGTGCTCGAGCGAGCGGGCGAGGCGATCCGCTTCAACCCAGCGTTGCTGGCGCTGGCCCGCCATTACCGCTTCCAGCCGCGGCCGGTCGCGGTGGCGCGCGGCAATGAGAAGGGTCGCGTGGAGAGGAGCATCCGTTTCATCCGCGATAGCTTCTTCGCCGGACGGGAGTTCACGGATCTGAGCGACCTCAACGCGCAGGCCCGGGCCTGGTGCTTGGGCGTGGCCGCCAACCGCCGCTGGCCCGAGGACACCCGGCTGAGCGTGCGCGAGGCCTTCCAGGCCGAGGGCCGCCATCTGCTGACCCTGCCGCAGCAGGCCTTCGCCCTGGGCGAGCACTTGGCCGTGCGGGTGGGCAAGACGCCCTACGTTCGCTTCTGTCAT
>NZ_JAQOWX010000116.1:17421-17798 GCF_028462495.1 Paucibacter sp. XJ19-41 | reverse complement strand
CCGCGCTGGACCTGGGGCTGGCGCAGGCCAGGGTCGAGCAGGCCAGTCAGCTCGGCCGCGATGTGGCCCGCCGCGTCGCGGCCGGCGAGCTGTCGCGCGCCGATCAGCACCAGGCCGAGGCTGCCATCGCCGCCGCCCAGGCGGAGCTGGCCGAGGCCCAGGCCGCTCTGGCCCAGACCCGCTTCGGCCTGCAGGCCCTCAGCGGCGTCGCACCCGAGACCGCCGGCAGCAACGAACCCGCGCCACCCGGTGAGGATCACGGTCTCGAGACCCATCCGGCGCTGCGCGAGCTGCAGGACCGCGCCCGCCTGGCCCGCCATGCACGCGAGCTGGCCGGCACCCAAGGCCGCGCCAGCCCCGAGCTGAGCCTGTCGACC
>NZ_JAQOWX010000116.1:0-17318 GCF_028462495.1 Paucibacter sp. XJ19-41 | reverse complement strand
CCCCGAGCTGAGCCTGTCGACCGCGCGCGAGCGCGGCGCCCGGGGCGAGGCCTGGGGCCAGACCGTCACGCTGGGCCTGCGCATCCCCTTCGGCAGTGAGGGCCAGCGCAAGACCCAGCTGGCCACGGCCGCCGCCGCCCAGATCGAGGCCGAGACCCAGCTGACGCTGGAACAGCAAAGACTGGCGGCCGAACTCGCCACCGCCCGTGCGCGGCTCGCCGCCTCCGAGGCCCAGCTGCGGTCAGCCGCGCGGCGCGCCGAACTGGCCCGCGAGACCCTGGGCTTTGTCGACAAGGCCTTCGGTCTGGGCGAGACCGATCTGCCGACCCGCTTGCGCGTGGCCCAGGAGGCTTTCGAGGCGCAGCGCCAGAGCGAGCGCGCTCGCCTGGGCCAGCAGCACGCCCTGTCCACCCTGCGCCAGGCCCTGGGCCTGCTGCCGCAGTGAACGCCACCAATATTCAAGGAATCACGATGCTTTTTTTCACTTTCATCCGTCATCGCGGCCTCATCGCTGCGATGGCGCTGGCACTGACGCCAGCCCTGTGGGCCGGCGAAGGCCACAGCCATGACGCCCCGGCCGCAGCAGCCGGCCCTGAACTGCCGCGTTTCCACGCGGTATCCGAAGACTTCGAACTGGTCGGCGTGCTGCAGGGCAAGCAGCTGACGCTCTATCTCGATCACGCGGCCGACAACCGGCCGGTCAAGAACGCGACGCTGGAACTGGAGCTGGGGCCGCTGAAGCTGCGCCCCACGCCGCATGGCGAGGACGGCGAATTCGAGGCTACGCTGGCCGAGGCGCTCAAGCCCGGCACGATCCCGGTAACCGTCACCGTCAGCGCCGGCGCGCAGAGCGATCTGCTGGCCGGCGAACTCGATCTGCACGCGGACGAGCACGGCGATGACGCGGCGGCACTCGCCTGGAAGCCCTGGGCCGCTGGCGCACTGATCGCCGCAGCCGGGGCCGCCGTGCTGCTGAGCCTGCGCGCACGCCGCCAAGGAGTTGCGGCATGAGCAAGCAGCCTCTGATCGTTTTCACCCTGCTCGCCGCCTCGCTGCTGGCCCAGGCCGGCCCCGGCCATGACCACGGCGACGCACCACCGGCCGCAAGCGGCAACGGCCCGCAGCGCCTGCCCGATGGCGCGGTCTTCCTGCCCAAGCCGGCCCAGCGGCAGATCGGCGTGCGCACGCAAGTCAGCAGCGTCGAGGCCTTGCCGCGCGTCAGTGCGCTGGCTGGCGCCGTCGTGATGGACCCGAACGCCGGCGGCAAGGTGCAGGCCTTGATGGCCGGCCGCCTGGAAGCCGGGCCGCGCGGCCTGCCCTCGCTCGGGCAGACCGTGCGCAAGGGCGAACTGCTGGCCTGGGTGCGCCCGGGCGGCGAGGCGCTGGAGCGCGCCGGCCAGGCAGCGCAGATCGCCGAATGGCAGGCCCAGCGAGGCCTGGCCGAGCAGCGCCTGGCGCGGCTGAAACAGCTGGCCGACAGCGTGCCGCGCAAGGAGATCGAGGCGGCTGAGAGCGAGCTGGCCAGCCTGCGCGCGCGCATCGCGGCGGTCGGTGCCGGCCTGGCCTCGCGCGAGGCGCTGCTGGCGCCGGTCAGCGGCGTGATCGCGTCAGCCGCAGCGGTGGCCGGCCAGGTGGTCGACGCGCGCGATCTGCTGTTCGAGATCGTCGATCCGGCGCGGCTGCGTGTCGAGGCGCTGGCCTATGACAGCGCCGCAGCGCAGGACATCGCCGGCGCGGCCTTGGCCGTCAGCGGCGTCAAGCTGGACTTCATCGGCGCAGGGCGTGCGCTGCGCGAGCAGGCGATACCCTTGCTATTCCGCGCCCAGGGCACGGGCCTGCAAGACCTGGCCCTGGGCCAGCCGGTGCAGGTGCTTGTGCACAGCCGCAGCACCGTACAGGGCGTGCGCCTGCCGGCCGCGGCCCTGGTGCGCAGCGCCTCGAACCAGACCATGGTCTGGGTCAAGGCCGCGCCGGAGCGCTTCGAGCCCAGAGTCGTGACGAGCACGCCGCTGGACGGCGCGACGGTGGCGGTCAGCGCGGGGCTCAAGCCCGGCGAGCGGGTCGTCTCCGAAGGCGCCTTGCTGATCAACCAGATCCGATAACCGAGGCCACCAATCATGTTCAAGTGGCTACTCGACTACAGCCTGGGCAACCGGCTGCTGGTCATCATCGCCGCGCTGGCGCTGATGGCCTATGGCGCATTCACCTTGTCGCGCACCCCGGTGGATGTCTTTCCCGATCTCAACAAGCCCACGGTCACGCTGATGACCGAGGCCGGCGGCATGGCCGCCGAGGAGGTGGAACAGCTGATCACCTTCCCGCTGGAAACGGCGATGAACGGCCTGCCCGGTGTCGAATCGGTGCGCTCGACCTCCAGCGCCGGCCTGTCCTTCGTCTACATCACCTTCGACTGGAGCGCCGAGATCTTCCGCGCCCGGCAGATGGTGTCGGAGCGGCTGGCGACCTTGGAGCAGGGCCTGCCCGAGGGCGTGGTCGCGCATATGGGGCCGATCAGCTCCATCATGGGCGAGATCATGCAGATCGCGCTGCCGATCGACACCGACAAGGTCTCGGCGATGGCGGTGCGCGAGTATGCGGACTGGGTGCTCAGGCCGCGCCTGATGGCGATTCCCGGCGTTGCCCAGGTGATCCCGATCGGCGGCGAGGTGCGGCAGTTCCAGGTCCAGCCGCAGACCGCGCGCATGGCCGAGCTGGGCGTCACGCAGGAGCAGCTGGCGGCGGCGCTGCAGCGCTATGCGGCCAACAGCTCGGGCGGCTTTCTGGAGCTCAACGGCCGCGAGTACCTGATACGCCATCTGGGCCGCGACAACAGCCTGGAGGCCTTGCGCCATCTGGCGCTGGGTGCCAGGAACGGCCAGCCACTGCTGCTGCGCCAGGTCGCCGAGGTCAGCTTCGCGCCGGCCCTCAAGCGCGGCGATGCCGGCTTCGAGGGCAAGCCGGCGGTGATCCTGGGGATCCAGAAGCAGCCCGGCGCCGATACCGTGGCGCTGACGCTGGCCATCGAGGCAGCGCTGGGCGAGATGAAGCGCTCGCTGCCGGCCGGCATGGCCGCGCCCCAGGTCACCTTCCGCCAGGCCAGTTTCATCGAGTCCTCGATCTCGACCTTGCAAGGCAAGCTGATCGGCGCCTCGGTCTTTGTCGCGGTGATCCTGTGGTTTTTCCTCGGCAATCTGCGCAGCACGGTGATCGCGCTGTTGGCGATTCCGGTGTCCATCCTCATCACGGCCCTGGTGTTTCGCTATTTCGGCTTGTCGATCAACACGATGACCTTGGGCGGGCTGGCGATCGCAATCGGCGGCCTGGTCGACGATGCGGTGGTCGATGTCGAGAACATCATCCGCCGCCTCAAGGAAGACCGCGCGCGCCATCCGGAGCATCGGCTGAACCCGCTGCAGCTGGTGGCCAAGGCCAGCATGGAGGTGCGCTCGGGCATTCTGTATGCGACCGCCATCATCGTGCTGGTCTTCCTGCCGCTGTTCGCGCTGCCGGGCATGGAGGGGCGGCTGTTCGTGCCGCTGGGCATCGCCTTCATCGTCTCGACCCTGGCCAGCCTGCTGGTCTCGGTGACGGTGACGCCGGTGCTGAGCTACTACCTGCTGCCGACGATGAAATCGCTGGACCATGGCGACACCCGGCTGCTGGCCTGGTTGAAGGCGCGCTATGCAGTGGGGCTGCAGGCCGTGCTCAAGCATCCGAAGCGCGCGCTGGCGGCAGGCGCCTGCGCGGCGCTGGCCGCGGCGGCGGCCGTGCCCTTTTTCGCCACCACCTTTTTGCCGCCCTTCAACGAAGGCACTTTGCTGATCGGCCTGCGCCTGAACCCGGGCGTGACCCTGGCCGAAAGCTCGGCGCTGGCTCGCCAGGCCGAGCTGCTGGTGATGCAGGTGCCCGAGGTCGCCCATGTGGGCCGGCGCAGCGGCCGGGCCGAGCTGGACGAGCATGCCGAGGGCGTGCATGTCAGCGAGCTCGATGTGGGGCTGAAACCGCAGGCCGAGATCACGCGCTCCATGGACGAGGTCCAGGCCGATATCCGCGCCCGCCTGGTGAATCTGCCGGCCGGGGTCGCGATCGGCCAGCCGATCTCGCACCGCATCGACCACATGCTGTCCGGCGTGCGCTCGCAGATCGCGATCCGCATCTTCGGCGAGGACCTGGACACCTTGCGCGGCCAGGCCGATGCCTTGCGCACACGACTGGCCGCCATCCCGGGCCTGGCCGATCTGGAGATCGAGAAGCAGGTGCTGGCGCCGCAGATCAAGGTGCGCATCGACGCGGCGGCCGCCGCCCGCTACGGCGTGCCGACGCCGCAGATCACGGCCGCTTTGCAGGCGCTGGTCGAGGGCCAGGAGCTCAGCCAGATCGTCGAGGACGGCCGGCGCTTCGCGTTGGTGCTGCGCCTGCCCGAGTCGGCGCGCTCGATGGAGGGCCTGGCGCAGATCATGATCGCCACCCCATTGGGCCCGGTACCGCTGTCCAAGCTGGCCAGCATCGAGGACGGCGACGGCCCGAACCAGATCAGCCGCGACGACGGCAAGCGCCGCATCGTGCTGTCGGCCAATGCGCAGGGGCGCGCGCTGTCCGACATCGTCGCCGACATCCGCAAGGTGGTCGCCGAGACGCCGCTGCCCGAGGGCTATTTCGTCACGCTGGGCGGACAGTTCCAAGCGCAGGAACAGGCCTCGCGCCTGGTGGGTCTGCTGTCCCTGGTGTCGGCGGCGCTGATGTTCGTCGTGCTGTTCAGCCGCTACCAGAGCACCCGGCTGGCGCTGATCATCATGGCCAATATCCCGCTGGCCCTGGTCGGCGCGGTGCTGGGACTGTGGCTGTCGGGGCAGCCGCTGTCGGTCGCGGCCCTGGTCGGCTTCATCACGCTGGCCGGCATCTCGGTGCGCAACGGCATCCTGAAGCTGAGCCACTACCTGAACCTGATGCGCTTCGAGGGCGAGAGCTTCGAGCCCAAGATGATTGTTCGGGGCTCGCTGGAGCGGCTCAGTCCGGTGCTGATGACGGCCCTGGTGACCGCCTTCGCGCTGGCGCCGTTGCTGTTCGAGGCCGAGCGTCCCGGCACCGAGATCCTGCATCCGGTAGCCGTGGTGATTTTCTGCGGCCTGATCAGCTCGACCCTGCTCGACACCTTTCTGACCCCGGCGATGTTCTGGCTGTTTGGCCGCCGCGATGCCGAGCGGCTGCTGGACGACCGTGACGCGCAAGCTTTCTGATGCACCACCCCAACCCAAGAGAGAGGACTTTGAAAATGATGACCATCAAGACTTTGGCCTGCGCTGCGGCGCTGAGCCTGGCAAGCCTCGCCGCCCAGGCGGCCGGCGATCACAGCCACGCCCATGAGCACAAGCCGCTGCATGGCGGCGTCGTGGTCGAGGCCAGCGATATCGACTTCGAGCTGGTGGCCAAGGCCGAGCAGATCACCCTGTATGTGCGCGACCACGGCAAGCCGGCCTCCACCGCCGGCGCGGTGGCCAAGCTGACCCTGCTCAGCGGCGCCGACAAGAGCGAGCTCGCGCTGAGCCCGGCCGGCGACAACAAGCTGGAGGCCAAGGGCAGCTTCAAGACCGGCCCGGGCACCAAGGTCGTGGCCACCGTGACCTTGGCCGGCAAGAAGCCGGTCAATGTGCGCTTCAGCCTGAAGTAGGCCGGCACGTCGGTCTGCGGCAGCCCTCCCTGAGCCCCTAGAGTGGGGCTCATGCCGCAAGACCGCACCCTGCTGCACACCGGCGACCGCCTGCGGGTGGAGCGCGTCGTCATGCATGCGTTGCCCGCGCAATGGAGCCCTTGCTACCAGGTGGCTTCCGCGCGCTTGGTGCTGCCCGCCCGGGGCGCCACCGAGTTCCGTCTGGCCGATCAAACACGCGTGCTTGACGGCGTGACCGTGCTGCGTCTGCCGCCGGGCCAAGCCTACCAGCTCAAGCCCTGCGGCGCCGCGACACGCGCCAGCATCGTCGTCAGTGCCCGACCGGGCATCGACGACGGCCTGGCGTCAGCACCCAGCGCCTGGCTGCTGGCGCCGCGCGCACTGTGGCTGCTGCGCCGGCATTGGCGCGCGCTGGCCCGCGATCCGCTGCGCGCCGGGCCGCTGACATCGGCGCTGCTGCAACACGCCTTGCAGCAAGCGCTGCCTGCCGATCCGAACCCAACGGTCGTGCTGCGCGCGCAGCGCTTCATCGTTGCGCGCACCGACACAGACGTACGCTGGCACTTGCAGGACGTGGCCGATGCGGCCTGCTGCTCGCTGTTTCACCTGGCGCGCTCATTTCGTCGGCACACCGGCCTAAGCCTGCATGGCTATCGCCAGCGACTGCGCCTGGCCGTGGCGCTGCAGCGGCTCGAAGACGGCGAGCGCGACCTTGCCGGCCTGGCCCATGATCTGGGCTTCAGCAGCCAGAGCCATCTGGGTGCCGCCTTCCAGCGGGGGCTGGGCGTGACACCGGCCCAGGCACGCCGCGAGCTCGGCCGCTGAGACCAAGGCTGCGCATCGATAGCGCAGGATTCTGATAGTCGCGACCGGTCCGGCCGGGCAGACTCGGCCCCCATGATGAATCGCCCCTTCGTGCTCGGCCTGCTGGCCGCCCTGGCTGCCGCGCTGATCGCCAGTGTCTGGCAGCTCGCTTCGCGCCATGGTGTCAGCACCAGCCTGGGACCGCTGGAGCTGAACACGCTGCGTTACGGCCTGCCCAGCCTGGTGCTGTTGCCCTTGCTGCTGAAGACCGGCTTGCTGCCGGCCGGGCTGCCGCGTCGCCGGCTGGCCCTGCTGGTGATGGGCGGCGGGCTGCCGTTCGGCGCGCTGGTGATGATGGGTGCGCAGTGGGCGCCGGCCGCTCATATGGGCGTGTTCATGGCCGGCAGCATGCCGCTGTTCACCGCCCTCGGTGCCCGGCTCTGGCATGGCGAGCGCATAGTCGGCCAGCGCCTGTGGGGGCTGTTGCTGATCTTGCTGGGCCTGCTGCTGTTTGCCACCGGCAGCCTGGCCGACGCGGCGCAGAGCTGGCGCGGTGATCTGCTGTTCATGCTGGCGTCCGCGCTATGGGCGGCATACACACTGGCCTTTCGTCACAGTGGCCTGACACCCTGGCAGGGCGCGGCCATCGTCAACGGCTGGTCCTGCCTGCTGCTGCTGCCGCTCTTGCTGAGCGTCGGTGCGCCACGGCTGCTGAGCGCGCCCTGGAGCGATGTCGCCTGGCAGGCGCTGGGCCAGGGCCTGCTGGCCGGCCTGCTGGGCCTGCTGGTCTATATGGCAGCGATCGAACGGCTTGGGGCGGCCCGCGCCTCGCTGTCAGCCGCCCTGGTGCCACTCTTGACGGCCGGCGGTGCGAGCTGGCTGCTCAAGGAGCCGCTGGGCGCCGCGACACTGCTTGCCTGCGCCATCGTGGCCGGCGGCGTGGCCTTGGCCAGTGGGGCGCTGCGGTTCAGGGCAGGCTAAACCGTCTGCTCGCGATCAGCGCAGCACCAGCACCGGCAGCTCGCTGCTGCGCAACAAGGTGGTCGTGGTGCTGCCGACGATGAACTGGCGGATGCGGGAGTGGCCGTAGGCCCCCATCACCAAGAGCGCATCGGCATGCGCCTTCAGCAGCGGCGGCAACACGTCTTCCGGCTCGCCGGGCAGCAGCTCGGTCTGCACCTCGGCGAAGCCGGCCGCGCTGAGCTGCATCCGCGCCTCTTCAAGCTGGCCGCGCGCAGGCCCTGTGTCCACACCGGCCATCACAATCAGGGCCGGCAGGCCGGCCAGCAAAGGGCTGCGCCGCACCATGTCCACCGTCTTGCGCGCCGTGGCGCTGCCGTCGAAGGCGATGACGAAACGCTGCGGCGGTGCGAAGCCTTCGCAGGTCACGACCAGCACCGGGCGCTGCACCACCCGGATCAGCCGCTCCACATGATGGTCCAGATGCAGGCGGGCGCCTGGCTTGGCATGGCGCTGGTGCTCGCCCAGCACGTAAAGCCGTGCATCGGCCTGCAGCTCGGCAGCCGCCTCGGCCAACTCGCCGTGGCGCAGCAGCGCGCCGGCGCCGGACACACCGGCCGCCGATGCGCGCTCGCTGGCGGCCGTGAGCAAGCGGCGACCCGCCTCTTGAGCCAGCTTGGCGCGTCGGGCGTCGAGCTCGCTGAGCTCGTGCAGCAGCGAGTCCTGTGCGCCCAGGCCGATGGTGCCGCTGTAGTCGCTCAAGCCCGCAGCCTGCGTCGGCTCGGGTTCGAGCACATGCAGGAACTCCAGCGGTGCGCTCATGCGCAGCGCCGACCAGGCGGCCCAGTCGATAACCGCCGCCGTGTTCGCTAGCCCGTCGATGCAGGCATAGACTTTGTTCGTCATGGCTTGTCTCCTCGCTCTCAATGCGTCAGTTGTCCGACGACGCCCGGCTTGTCATGGATCGCAAAGCGGTCCACAAGCGTGGCGCTGGCCTCATTAAGGCCCAGCACCTCGACCTCGGCACCCTCGCGCTTGAATTTGAGCACCACCTTGTCCAGCGCGCTGATGGCCGTGATGTCCCAGAAATGCGCGCGGCTGACGTCGATGCGCACCTGGGTCACCACCTCCTTGAAGTCGAAGCTGCCGATGAAGGCCTCGCTGGACGCAAAGAAAACCTGGCCCACCACGGCGTAGCTGCGCGTCGTGCCGGCCTCATCCAAGCTGCGGTCTATGCGCAGCACACGGCCGACCTTGTGCGCGAAGAACAGGCCCGACAGCAGCACGCCGACAAACCCGCCCCGAGCCAGGTCATGGGTGGCCACCGTCACCACGACGGTGGCGATCATCACCAGGGAGGAGCTGGGCGGATGCTGGCGCAGGTTCTTGATCGAGCTCCAGCTGAAAGTGCCGATGGACACCATGATCATCACCGCCACCAGGGCGGCCATCGGGATCTTGCCCACCCAGTCGCCGAGGAAGACCACGAAGACCAACAGCATCGCGCCGGCAAACAGCGTCGAGAGCCGACCGCGACCGCCCGATTTCACATTGATCACCGATTGGCCGATCATTGCGCAGCCGGCCATGCCGCCGATGAAGCCGGTGGCGATATTGGCCACGCCCTGGCCCACGCACTCGCGGTTCTTGTTGCTGTCGGTGTCGGTCAGCTCGTCGACGATGGAGGCCGTCATCATCGATTCCAACAGACCCACGACCGCCAGGGTCGCCGCGTAGGGAAAGATGATCGTCAAGGTCTGCCAGTTCAGCGGCACTTCGGGCAGCAGGAAGACCGGCAGGCTGTCGGGCAGTTGACCCATATCGCCGACCGTGCGGATGTCCAGATCAAGCGCCAGCGCCACGCCGGTCAGCACGACGATGGTCACCAGCGGCGAGGGGATCGCCTTGGTGAGGTAGGGAAAGCCATAGATGATGGCCAGGCCGGCTGCCGTCATCGCATAGACATGCCAGCTCACGTTAGTCAGCTCGGGCAACTGGGCCATGAAGATCAGAAGGGCCAGCGCGTTGACGAAGCCGGTGATCACCGAGCGCGAGACAAAGCGCATCAGCGCGCCCAGCCTGAGCAGGCCGGCGAGGATCTGCAGCACACCGGTCAGCACGGTGGCGGCCAGCAGGTATTGCAGGCCATGCTCCTTGACCAGGGTCACCATCACCAGCGCCATCGCGCCGGTGGCGGCCGAGATCATGCCCGGGCGGCCGCCGGCAAAGGCGATGATGACGGCGATGCTGAAGGAGGCATACAAACCAACCTTGGGATCGACGCCTGCGATGATGGAGAAGGCAATCGCCTCGGGGATCAGCGCGAGCGCGACCACCAGACCCGACAGCAGATCGCCGCGAACATTGGACAACCAGTCGCGGCGCAAAGAGGAAAGTGTGGGCAGCATGGGCAGCGGGGACGAGCACCGGCGGCGCGGTCCATCGTCCAGACAATGAGAGACGGGAGTGCCGGCCAGGGCGGCCGGCATGCGGTGAGTGCGCGGGCCCTGGCTAGGGCGGAGTCACCGAGCAGAAATAGCCCAGCGGCAACTCGCGGCCCGGGCGCGCAGCGGCGGGCTTGATCGGCGTGAGGCTGAGGTTTTGCACCGGCGCATTGTAAGCAGCGGCTGTTTCAGCGCCCCAGCTTGAACACGCTGACCACCTCGGCCAGCTGCGCGGCCTGGTGCTTCAGACTCTCGGCGGCGGCCGCGCTCTGCTCGACCAGGGCGGCGTTTTGCTGCGTGACCTGATCGAGCTGGGTCACCGCCTCGCCGACCTGGCTGATGCCGGTGGTCTGCTCGCCGGTGGCGTGCGAGATCTCCTCGATCAGGTCATTGACCTTGCGCACCTGGGCGACGATGCCCTCCATGCTCTGGCCGGCCTCGCCGACCAGCCGGGTGCCGGCCTGGACCTTCTCGGCGCTGTTGACGATCAGGCCCTTGATCTCCTTGGCCGCGTTGGCCGAGCGCTGCGCGAGGCTGCGCACCTCGGCGGCGACGACCGCAAAGCCGCGCCCCTGCTCGCCGGCCCGGGCCGCCTCGACCGCGGCGTTCAGCGCCAGGATATTGGTCTGGAAGGCGATGCCGTCGATCACGCCGATGATGTCGGTGATCTTGTTGGAGGCGGCGGAGATGTCCTGCATCGTCGCGACCACCTGGCCCACCACGCTGCCGCCTTGAACGGCCGCCGTCGACGCGGCATTGGCCAGCGCGGCGGCCTGGCGGGCGGTGTCGGCATTGTTCTTGACGGTGCTGGTCAGCTCCTCCATCGAGGCCGCCGTCTGCTCCAGATTGGCGGCCTGCTCTTCGGTGCGCTGGCTCAGGTCGGCATTGCCGTTGGCGATCTCGGCCGAGCCGGTGGCGATGCTGTCGCTGCTTTGGCGCACCGCGCCGACGATGCGCACCAGCGAGCTCTGCATGCGCTGCATCGAGCGCAGCATCTCGGCCACCTCGCCGCGCCCCTCCGCCCGGATCTCGCGTGACAGATCGCCCTCGCCGATGCTGGCCACCGCCTCGCTGGCCGAGGCCAGCGAACGCCGGATGCCAGCCACCACCACCCAGGCCAGCAGGCATAGCAGCGCCAGTCCGGCCAGGCCGGCGCCCAGCACCATGAGCCGATACGCCTTGATCATGCCGGCCGCCTCGGCGGCCTGCTCGGCCGAGCGCCGGGCCTGGAAGGCCACCATCTTGTCGGCCGTCGCGATATAGCGCTCCATCAGCGGCGCAAAGCTGCTGCGGCCCAGCGAGCGCGCCTGCGCCATATCGCCCTGCTTCTTCAGGGCCAGCGCCTTGTCACGGGCCTCCAGATAGGATTTGCGCACACCGGCCAGTTCCTCCTGGATACGCAAGCCCTCGGGGCTGGTCTCCAGCTCGGCGTAGCGCTTTTGCACGGTGCTGGTGTCGGCGGTGACCGCCGCCATGCCGTCCTTGAAGTAGTCCTGCAGGCTGTCGCCGTCCGACTCGATGATGGCGAAGACCCGGGTCGCGTTGACGGCGATATTGCCGCGCCAGCGCTGCGCCAGCTGCAGCCGCTCGACCTGGTCGGTGGCCAGTTGCTCGACCGTCGCGCCCAGCGCCTGCACGCGCAGCAGGCTCAGCCCGATGATGCCCAACAGGATGGCGACGGCAACACCGACGATCAGCGAAAACTGCTGGGCAATGCTCAGCTGCGAACGCCATCCCATGCCTTGGCTTGCTTGTGTCATATCGAGAGGCCCCAACACCAGACACTGGCTCTCTTGCTCTATCGTCAGCATGGGCGCCATCTTGAGCGCTGTTCGCACGCGCCGCCCGGACAGGCCGGCCGGTGCCGCCCGCGTTTTTGATCGTCGCCGGCCAAAGAGGCCACAATGCCTGCGCCGCCACCCGCCTTGCCACGCATGCCTGCACTCGACGCTGTAGCCGATACCGCTCCCAAAGCCTCGCCCCGCGCCCTCTCCGGCCTCTGGCCTTTTCTTGCGCCTTATCGCGGCCGCATCCTGACCGCCCTGCTCTTCCTGCTGCTGGCCGCGCTGGCCACGCTGGCCTTCCCGCTGGCGCTGCGCGGGCTGATCGACCAGGGCCTGGTGGCCAGCGATCCGGGCGAGCGGCTGATGGCGCTGCGCGGGCATTTCCTGGCACTGTTCGGCGTCGGCGCGGCCTTGGGCCTGTTCTCGGCGGCGCGCTTTTATGCCGTCACCTGGCTGGGCGAGCGGGTCAGCGCCGATCTGCGCAATGCGGTCTACAGCCATGTGCTGCGCCAAAGCCCCGAGTTCTTCGAGCACACCCAGACCGGAGAGGTGCTGAGCCGCATCACGACCGACACCACGGTGGTGCAGACCGTGGTCGGCTCCAGCCTGTCGATGGGGCTGCGCAACAGCGTGATGGGCATCGGTGCGATGGTGATGCTGATCATCACCAACCCCTGGGTGATGACCCAGGTGCTGGGGCTGTTGATCCTGGTGGTGCTGCCGGCCATCTATTTCGGCCGGCGCGTGCGGCGCCTGTCGCGCGCCAGCCAGGACCGCGTCGCCGACACCAGCGCGATCGCGGCCGAGGTGCTGAACGCGGTGACCGTGGTGCAGAGCTATGTGCAGGAAGGCGCCGAGACACGCCGCTTCGCCGGCGCCAGCGAGGCCGCTTTCGACACCGCCCGCAAGCGCACCCGGGTGCGATCGATGCTGGTGGCCTTCATCATCACGGCCACCTTCGGCTCCATGCTGTGGGGCCTGTACCAGGGCACGCAGGCGGTGATCGCCGGCAATATCAGCGCCGGCCATCTGGGCCAGACCGTGGTCTACGTCATCCTGCTGGTCAGCAGCGTCGCGGTGCTGGCCGAGGTCTGGGGCGATGTCTTGCGCGCCGCCGGCGCCACCGAGCGGCTGATGGAGCTGCTGGCGACCCGTTCGACCATCGCCGAGCCGGCCGCGCCGCTGCCGCTGCCGGCCACCGCCGGCGGCTCCGGACTGAGCCTGCGCGGCATCCAGTTCCACTACCCCTCGCGCCCACAGCAGCCCGCGCTGACCGACTTCGACCTGGAACTGCGACCCGGCGAGACCGTGGCCCTGGTCGGCCCCAGCGGCGCCGGCAAGAGCACGGTGCTGCAGCTGCTCTTGCGCTTTTATCAGCCGCAGGCCGGCACGATCACGCTGGACGGCGTGCCCATCGATCGCGTCTCGTTGCAGACGCTGCGCCAGCGCATCGGCCTGGTGCCGCAGGACAGCGTGATCTTCTCGGCCAATGCGCTGGAGAACATCCGCTACGGCCGCCCCGAGGCCAGCGATGAGGAGGTGTTCGCGGCGGCCCGCGCCGCCTTCGCGCACGACTTCATCAGCCAGCTGCCCGAGGGCTACCACACCTTTCTGGGCGAGCGTGGTGTGCGCCTGTCCGGCGGCCAGCGCCAGCGCATCAGCATCGCCCGCGCCATCCTGAAGAACCCCCCGCTGCTGCTGCTCGACGAGGCCACCAGCGCGCTGGACGCCGAGAGCGAGCGCGCGGTGCAGGCGGCACTGGAGGTCGCCATGCAGGGCCGCAGCACCCTGGTGATCGCGCACCGGCTGGCCACCGTGCAACGCGCCGACCGCATCGTCGTGATGGAACACGGCCGCGTCGTCGAGACCGGCACGCATGCCGAGCTGGTGGCCGCCGGCGGGCTGTATGCAAGGCTGGCGGCGATGCAGTTCGAGGGTTGAAATGAAACCCCTCGTCCAAGGCGTACCTTGGCCGGTCCCCCGAGGGGACGGCGATGCTTGCGGCATTGAGCCGCAAGCACATCGCCAGTGCGGGCCGGCTTGGGGCGGCCCGGCGCTCGGCCCGAATTACCCCGGTTTCATGCGGCGTGGGCGCCGCGAGTGCGGAATGGATAACAGAGACGGTTTTTTGAAAGTATCCAATTGGATACAATCGCTGCATGTTCACCGTTCAGCTGACGACGGCGTTCGAGGCTTGGCTCGATGGGTTGCGAGACAGGAGGGCGCAGATCCGCATCGCTGCCCGCCTGCGCCAGGCCAGTGCCGGCAGCCTCGGCGACTGGAAGTCGGTCGGCGGTGAAGTGTCCGAGATGCGCGTGGACATCGGCCCAGGCTACCGGCTGTACTTCACCCGCAAGGGCAATGTCCTGATCATCATGCTCGCCGGTGGCGACAAGTCTTCGCAGGCACGCGATATCCGGCGCGCGCAGCAGATCCTCAAAGAACTGGAGTCAGAACCATGAGCAAGATGAGGAAGGAGTCCGCCGCGAAGCTGGTGCCCTTCGACGCGGCCCGTTACCTGACCGACGACGAAGCGATCGCCGAATACATGAACGCCGTGCTGGAGACCGAGGATCCCGATCTGCTGCTGCTGGCCCTGGGCGATGTGGCGCGAGCCCGGGGCATGTCGCAGGTGGCCAAGGATGCCGGCCTGGGCCGGGAGAGCCTCTACAAGGCGCTGGCCCCCGGTGCCAAACCGCGCTTCGATACCGTGATGAAGGTGGCGCGGGCGCTGGGTGTGCGCCTCACCGCCCAAACCGTCGAGCCCACGGGTTCCTGAAGCAATGGCCAGGCGCTAGGCGCCGCCCTCCCCGCTGCCATCTCCTTGCAAGACCTTCAGCACCTCGGAGCGGAACTCGCGCTGGTAGAGGATGTAGATCACGCCGACGGTGCCGCCGATGAAGGCCCAGGGCGAGAAGAACCAGGCTATCGCGGCGAAGGCCAGGTAGTAGGCGCGCAGGCCGTCGTTGAAGGTCTCGGCCGCCAGGCCGACGACGCGGCCGGCGCGGTCGGCGAAGGCCTCGCGCGACAGGCCGCCGCTCTCGAACAGCTTGTGGTCCGGGGCCGAGGCCACCAGCAGTGCGCCGAAGGTGTACTGGCGCATGCTCCAGGTGAAGCGGAAAAAGGCGTAGACAAAGATGCCAGCCAGCAGCACCAGCTTCAGATCGAAGACCAGGGTCGAGGTGCGGGCCGCGAACGGGATCTCGCGCACCAGTTCGCTGGCCTGGTCGCTGGCGCCCAGCACGGCCAGCAGGCCGCCGATGATCAGGATGGTGGTGGAGGCAAAGAAGGAAGGGCTGGTGGACAGGCTTTGCACCACCACCCCGTCGATCACCCGCACTTCGCGGTAGGTGACCTGCAGCATCCAGAGCCGGCGCTCGCGGTTGGTCGCCGCCAGCACCGAGCCCTTGCTGACCGCCTGGTGCTTGGCGAACTGGGCATAACCGACCCAGCCGCCAAAGAACAAGGCCAGCGCCAGCCAGTCGATGGCGGGCAGAAAAGTCAGCACGGTCCACAGTTTTTCCATGGCCGTGAGTCTAGCCAGTCTCAGGGCGCGAGATCGAACACCAGGACCTCGGCATCCGAGCCCTGACCCAGCACCAATTTGTCGGTCCCGGCCAGCTTCAGCGCATCACCGCCGGCCAGGGTCTGGCCGTTGACAAGCAGGCTGCCGCGCACCAGGTGCACATAGGCCAGGCGCCCCGGCGCCAGCGCCAGCTCGGCCGCTTCATCGCCATTGAACAGGCCGGCATAAAGCCTGGCGTCGGCATGGATGGACACCGAGCCCTCGGCACCGTCGTTCGAGGCCACCAGACGCAGGCGGCCGCGCTTGTCCTCGGCCGGGAAATGCAGCTGCTGGTAGCTGGGCGCCACGCCGCGCTGGTCGGGCATGATCCAGATCTGCAGGAAATGGGTCTGCCTGCCCTGCGCGTTGTTGAACTCGCTGTGCATCACGCCGGTGCCGGCGCTCATGCGCTGCACATCGCCGGGCTTGATGACGCCGGCATGGGCGCCGCCTGCCGTGCCGTTGCCCATGCTGTCCTTGTGGGCCAGTTCGCCGTCCAGCACATAGCTGATGATTTCCATATCGCGATGGCCGTGGGTGCCGAAGCCGGTGCCCGGGGCGATGCGGTCTTCATTGATCACGCGCAGCGCGCCAAAGCCCATGCGCTGGGGGTTGTAGTAGTCGGCGAAGGAGAAGCTGTGGAAGGACTTCAGCCAGCCATGGTCGGCATAGCCACGGTCGGAGGATTTGATCAGTTCAAGCATCGTGGGCTCCTGTTTGTTGAGCGCCTCGTCGGCGCCATGGATCCAATGTAGGAGCGGGAGCCTTCAACAAAGCCCCCTCGCCGATGAAGTCAACGTTCAAATAAGATGAAGGCCCACGCCTTCACCCTCTGCCCATGCACGCCACCCACGACAAACGCCGCGTCCTGACCCCCGAGGCCCTGACGATGATGGACACCATCGCCCGCACCGGCAGCTTTGCGGCCGCCGCGCGGGCCATGGGCAAGGTGCCCTCGGCGCTGACCTACAGCGTGCGCCAGCTGGAGGAGGCGCTGGACGTGCTGCTGTTCGACCGCCGCTCGCGCCAGGCCGAGCTGACCGCCGCCGGCCAGGAGCTGCTGGTCGAGGGCCGGCGCCTGCTGCAGGAGATGGACGCGGTGGCCAACCGGGTGCGGCGCGTCGCCACCGGCTGGGAGAGCGAGCTGACCGTCGCGATCGACGACGCGGTGGCGCGCCGGGCCCTGTTCGACCTGATGGAGGCCTTCTACCAGCTGCCGGTCGACGACACGCCCGATGCGGACGGCGTGGTCGCCAAAGGCCCGCCGACCCGGCTGAAGCTGCGCGTCGAGGTGCTGTCCGGCACCTGGGAGGCGCTGCTGTCGGGCCAGGCCGATCTGGCCATCGGCACCTCGGCCCAGCCGCCGGGCAGCTCGGTGTTCTGCGAGCTGCTGGGCGATATGGAAATGGTGTTCTGCGTGGCCCCGCACCACCCGCTGGCCCGTCACGACGGCCCGCTGTCGGCCGCGACGATCGCGCAGCACCGCATCATCGCGGTGGCCGACAGCGCCCGCAGCCTGGCGCCGATGACGGTGGGCGTAATGCCCGGCCAGGAGGTGCTGACCGTGCCCTCGATGGCCACCAAGCTGGAGGGCTTGATGCGCGGCCTGGGCTGCGGCTCGCTGCCGGTGTCCATGGTGCGGCGCCATGTCGAGGCCGGCCGCCTGCTGCAGCTGCCGACCTTCCAGGAAAAACGCGTCTTCCCGATGCACTATGCCTGGCGCAACACCGGCCAGCCGCCCGCCAAGGCCTTGTCCTGGTGGCTGGGCCAGCTGCAGAGCGCGGCGACCCGGCGCTCGCTGCTGGAGCAGCATGAGGGGCTGCTGCTTTGATGGCTGGCCGCTACGTCGGTCGCTTTGCGCCCTCGCCCACCGGGCCGCTGCATGCCGGCTCCCTGGTCGCGGCGCTGGCCAGCTGGCTGGATGCGCGCGCCCACGGCGGGCGCTGGCTGCTGCGCATCGAGGATGTCGACACACCGCGCTGCCCGCCGGGCGCCGACCAGCTGATCCTGTCCCAGCTCGCCGCCGTGGGCCTGCTGCCCGATGCGCCGCCGGTCTGGCAGTCGCAGCGCGGCGCGCTCTATGCGGCCGCGCT
>NZ_JAQOWX010000115.1:0-17856 GCF_028462495.1 Paucibacter sp. XJ19-41 | reverse complement strand
CGCCGGCCGGGAGCGGCATGGCCGCCGGTGCGCTGGCCCAGGGCGCCGACCCGGCCAGCGCGCGGCGCGGCCTGCTGGCGGCGCTGTACGACCATCTGCTGAGCGAGCTGACCCGCTCGCCCAGCCTGGACACGGCGGCCGCCGCCTTCGGCATCAGCCCCGCCACACTGAAGCGCCATCTGGCCCAGCATGGCACCCACTTCCAGGCCGAGCTCGATCAGGTGCGCAGCCATGTGGCCCTGTATCTGCTGGGCCTGCAAGGCCAGGCCAGCGAGGCCGTGGCCCAGCAGCTGGGCTTTTACGATGCCGCCAATTTCCGCCGCGCCTTCAGGCGCTGGACCGGCATCAATCCCGGTGCGCTTGCGCTGGCCTGAGCTTTGATCAGGACGGTGGGGCACTCTGCGCCGTTCATGTCCCCCGGCCTTCGGCCTCCTCCTTTACTTCACCGCGCAGAGCGCCCCACCATCCTGATCAAGCCTCGCGCAGGCAGTCGATGATCTTCAGCCTGGCGGCCCGCCAGGCCGGGATGAAGCCGCCGACAACACCCATCAGCAGCGCAAACAGCAGGGTCTGCCAGACGATGGCGGCGGTCATCTTGAACTGGAAGGCCAGCTCGGCAAAGGTCTGGAAATTGGTGGTCGAGACATCGACGGCCTGCATCAGCGCCGCCGCGCCCAGGCCTATCACGCCGCCCACCAGGGACAGCAGCATGGCCTCGCCGAGAAAGGCGATCAGCACCGCGCCGCGCCGGAAGCCCAGCGCGCGCAAGGTGCCAATCTCGCCGGTGCGCTGGGCCACGGCGGCGAACATCGTGATCATCGCGCCGACGATGGCGCCGATCGAGAAGATGATGGACAGCGCGGTGCCGAGGATGGAGATGAAGGTAGCCAGCGCCTCGCTCTGCTCGGCATAGAACTGGATCTCTCGCTTGGCCTCCAGCTGCAGTCGCGGGTCCGCCTCGATGGCGCTCTTCAGCGCGTCGAACTGCGCGCTGTCCTGCAGCCGCAGCACCAGGGTCGAGAAGCCGTCGCGCCGGAAGGCCTGCAGCATCTGTTCGGCGTCGCCCCAGATCTCCGAGTCGAAGCCGCTGCGGCCGGCATCGAACACGCCCACCACCCGCCAGTCGCGGCCGGCAAAGCGCAGCGTCTCGCCCAGGCCGGCGCCCTGGAAGCCGCCAGCCACCGCGCGGCCGGTGATGATTTCCGAGCTGCCGGGCTGGAACATGCGGCCCTCGACCAGCTGCACCTTGGGTCGCAGCTGCAGGGCCAGCGCCGAAGTGCCGCGCACCGTGACATTGCTGGGCTTGCCGCTGCCGCGCTTGGGCAGATTGTTCAGCACCACCGGCTCCTTGCTCAGCAGCAAGCCGCCACCGGCAGCGCTGGCAATACCCGGCAGGCTCTCGACGATGGCGGCCTGGCCGCGGCCGATGCCGCTATTGATCTCTGCGCCGGCGCCCTTGCGCAGCACGATCACATTGTCGGCCTGGCCGGTGGCCACCAGGGTGCTGCGTATGCCCTCGCTCATCATCAGCACGGTGGCGAACACATAGATCACCAGGGCCATGCCCCCGGCGGTCAGCAGGGTCGTGACGCGGCGCACCCAGAGGTTGCGTGCGATGTAGGACAAGGGAATGGCTTTCATGCCACGTGCCTGAGCCCATTGACGATATCGATCCGGCTCATCTTCCAGGCCGGCCAGGCGGCCGCGACGCAGCCGATCACCAGCGCGGCCAGCAGCTGCAGCGCCATCGTCAGCTCCGAGACCCGGAAGATCGGGAACA
This sequence comes from Paucibacter sp. XJ19-41, assembly GCF_028462495.1. Lineage (NCBI taxonomy): Bacteria > Pseudomonadati > Pseudomonadota > Betaproteobacteria > Burkholderiales > Sphaerotilaceae > Roseateles > Paucibacter sp. XJ19-41. Next base: position 16,076 of record NZ_JAQOWX010000115.1, on the reverse strand, counting down.
AGGTGCCGGCGGCGCTGGCGAAGGCGGCCGCCAGCGGCAGGGTCACAGCCAGGCCCAGCAGGCCGCCCAGCAGCGCCAGCAACAGGCTCTCGCCGAACAGCAGTCGGGCGACAAAGGCGGGCGCGAAGCCCAGCGCCTTCAGGGTCGCGTACTCGGCCAGGCGCTCGCGGGCCGTCATCGTCATCGTGTTGGCCATCACCGCCATGATGATGACGACGATGATCAGGCTGACCGCCTGCACCGCCACCAGAATGGCCTCGCTCATCGAGACAAAGCTGAGCTGAAAGGCCGATTCCGTCTCGGTCAGGGTCTCGGCCAGCGAGTTGCGGAACTGCTCGTCGATGCGCTGCGAGATCAGCGCGGCGTTCTGTGGCTCGCTGATGCCGACGATGTAGACACCCACCGCGTCGGCGCGATTGCCCAGCTGCTTGCGCAGGCTTTCGTTGATCAGACCCCAGTGGAACAGCATCTGGCTCTCATCGGTCTTGGCGTCGGCACCGTCCCAGATGCCGCGCAAGGTGAAGGTCCAGGTGCCGGGGTAGATGGTGCCGCGCAGCGGGATCTGGTCGCCGAGCTTCCAGCCGAACTTGTCGGCCAGCTTGCGGCCCACCACCGCGCCCTGGCGGTCGCGGATGAAGGCCAGGCGCTCTTCGTCGCTGAACCGGTACTCGGGATACAGGGCCAGATAGCTGGCCGGCTCGACCGCGAACTGCGGGAAGAAATTGCGCTCGGTGATGTAGATGCCGCCGACCCAATTGGCCCAGGACACGCTGGCCACGCCGTCCACGCTCTTGAGCCGCTGCGCATAGCTCAGCGGCAGCGGGAAGGTCAGCGAGATCGCGCTGCGCGACACCAGCCGCGTGCTGCTGCTGGCCTCGACGCCGGCATACCAGGCATCGACGATGGTGCGCAGCAGGCCGAAGGCCGAGATCGCCACCACCAGGCCCACCAGGGTCAGCGCGCTGCGCAGCTTGTGGCGAAAGGCGTTCTTCAGCAGCAGCTTGAGCAGGAACATGGCAACTTCAGGCCGTGGCCGCCTCGTCGGGCACCAGCACGCCTTTTTCCAGATGGATCAGGCGGCGCGCCCGCGCGGCGGCCTTGGGGTCGTGGGTCACCATCACGATGGTCTTGCCGAGCTCGCGGTTGAGCTGCTCCAGCAGGTCCAGCACCTCGGCGCCGGTCGTGCGGTCCAGATCGCCGGTGGGTTCGTCGGCGACGATCAGGCTGGGGTCGCTGACCAGGGCCCGCGCGATCGCGACACGCTGCTGCTGGCCGCCCGACAGCTCGTTGGGGTAATGGTCCATGCGGTCCTGCAGCCTGACCATCGCCAGCGCCGCCTCGGCATGGGCGCGGCGTTGGCGGGCCGACAGCCCTGTCAGCAGCAGCGGCAGCTCGACGTTCTCCAGCGCCGTCAGCACCGGCATCAGGTTGTAGAACTGGAAGATGAAGCCCACATGGGCGGCCCGCCAGTCGGCCAGCTGGCCCTCGCTGAGCGTCGCGATGTCGACGCCGCCGATCACGATGCGCCCGCTCGTGGGCTGGTCGATGCCGGCGATCAGGTTCAGCAAGGTGCTCTTGCCCGAGCCGCTGGGGCCCATCAGCGCGACGAAGTCGCCGGCCTTCACCTGCAGCGCGATGTCCAGCAGCACCGGGATCTGCTGGGCACCGCGCCGGTAGGCCTTGGACAGGCCCTCGATGCTGATCAGCACCTGCGCATCGCTCATGGCTTGGCGGCGAGCGTAACGACGACGCCGTTCTCCAGCTTTGCCGGCGGGTCCAGCACGATGCGGTCGCCGGACTTCAGACCGCTGCCGCTCACTTCGACCAGATCCCCCAGCATGCGGCCGCGCCGGACATCGATGGCTTCGACGATCTCTTTTTCGTCTTCGCGCTTGACCCTGAAGAGCCAGGTCTTGCCCTCGCGCTCGCTCAGCGTCTTCGGGTTGACCGCCAGCACCGGCTGCAATTCGGCGGTCGTGGGCTTTTGTGACAGGAACACCACCTTGGCGCTCATCTCGGGCAGGATGCGCGCGTCCAACTGCTCGAAGCGCACCTTGCTCATCACGGTGGCCTTGGCCCGGTCGACGGTCGGCACGATGCCGGCCACCTGGCCCGCGAAACGCTGGCCGGGCAGGGCGTCCAGCGTGATCTCGACCGGCTGGCCGGCGCTGACCTTGGCCAGACTGGCTTCCGACACATCGGCCTCCACCTCCAAGGTGCTCAGGTCGGCCATGGTGACGACCGCGCCCTGCGAGCCGGCGGCGTTGGAGAAGGGCGTGATGATGTCGCCGACATTGGCGTTCTTGACCAGCACCACGCCGTCGAAGGGCGCGCGGATCTCGGTGAAATCGCGGTTGACCTGCTGCAGATTCAGCTGGGCCTGGGCCTGCTGCACGCCGGCCTGGGCCGAGCCCGCACCCGCCTGGGCCGAGGCCAGGCCGGCACGGGCGGCGTCGAGCCGGCGCTTGAGGGCCTCCAGCGCCTGGGTCGAGACAAAGCCCTGGGCCTGCAGATCCTGGCTGCGTCGGTACTCGGCCTCGGCATTGGCCTGCTCGACCCGGGCCTGCTGCACCGCGCTCTCGGCCTGGCGTGCACCGGCCTCGGCCAGGCGCACGCCGGCGGCCGCCGCCGCGATCGAGGCCTGCACATCGCTGGCATCGATGCGCGCGATCAGCTCGCCTTTCTTGAGCACGCTGCCCTCACGCACCGTCAGCTCGAGCAGTCGGCCGCTGGCCTTGGAAGCGACTGCGGCGCGGCGCTGCGCGACCACATAGCCCGAGGCCGTCAGCTGCGCATACTGCTGCGAGGGCGTGGTCTGCTGCACCGAGGCCAGTTGCACCTCAGGAGGCCGGGGCGCGAGCACGGCGGCTGCAATGCCCAGCAAGACCAGGCCGCCCATGATCCATCGCCAGGGCAGGCGGCGCCGGCGGCCGGTCGCAGTGAGGCTTGGGCGCTCGATCCTGAGGCTGGCGAGCGGGGCGTTCGAGTGTTCGGCCATGGACTTTGTCGTCGATGTGAGGGAAGCCTGCGGCATTGTGCGCAGTTTTCCGCGCCCGGCCACGTCGGCGGGGCCAATAATCTCGCTCCGCATGAAGAGGTCTTAATGCCGAGCTTGAGGATGCTGGCGCTGCTGGCGCTGCTGTTGATGGGCTCCGCCCGGGGTCAGGACTTGCCCTGCCCGGACGATCTGGACGCGGCCTCGGTGCTGGCCCGGCTCAACGCGCTGCGTGAGCAGCCACGCGCCTGCGGCGCGGCGCCGATGCCGGCCGCGCCGGCGCTGCGCTGGCAGGCCCTGCTGGCCGCCTCGGCCGACGAGCATGCCCGCGAACTGGCGCAGCGCGACACCCTCAGCCATCAGGGCCTGAAGACCCGCAGCCTGCGCGAGCGCCTGCACCGCGCCGGCTACCGCATGCGGCTGAGCGGCGAAAACCTGGCCGCCGGCCCGGCCAGCCTGGAAGAGGCGCTGGCGCTGTGGCTGGCCAGCCCCGGGCATTGCGAGAACCTGATGCTGGCCGAGTTCCGCGATGCCGGCCTGGCCTGCGCCGCCGCACCGGGGCGGCACGAGCGCTTCTGGGTGCTGCATCTGGGGCGTGGGGCGGCGGAGTGAGGTAGGCTGGCATCACTGCATTCGAGCAGCCCGGATTCGCAACATCATGATGTCGAGAGGCGAGACTTCAATGATCCAAGGTTCCTGTCTTTGCGGCGCCATTCGCTGGCAGTTCGAGGGCCAGCCGGATGGCGCGACGGCTTGCAACTGCACGGCCTGCCGCCGCTACGGCGTGCTCTGGGCCTATGACTATGAAGGCGAGGGCATCCAGGTGTCCGGGCCGTCGAAGGCCTATGTCCGGGGCACGGCGCTGGAATTTCACTTCTGTCCGCACTGCGGCTGCGTCGCCTTCTGGCGCGGGCTGCGCAAGGATGAGCAGGGCCGCACCCGTATCGCGGTGAGTCTGCGTCTGGCCGAACCCGAGGCGGTGGCATCGATTCCTATCGACCACTTCGACGGGCTCGACAGCTTTGACGACCTGCCGCGCGACGGCCGCTGCGTGGCGGATTACTGGTTCTAGGCGCGCGCCTCAGATCCAGCCCAGATCGATCGCCCTGAGCACCGCCTGGGTGCGGTCGCGCACGCCCATCTTCGAGAACACCGCCGAGCAGTGGTTCTTGATCACGCCCTCGCTATTGCCCAGCAGCGCGGCGATCTCGGTGTTGCTGCGGCCGCTGGCGACCAGGCGCAGCACCTGCAGCTCCTTGGGTGAGAGTGGGTCGGGCTCGGGCGTGGCCTCGAAGCCGCGCTCCAGCTTGGCCGCGACCCGGCCCATGCGCTCGGTCAGGCCCGGGCGCAGCGCGGTGCCGCCGGCCGCGACATCGCGCAGCGCCTGCACCAGGGTCTCGGGGCTGATGGCCTTCAGCAGAAAGCCGCGCGCGCCGGCGCGCACCGCCTCGTCGAAGGCGGCCGCATCGTCGAAAGTGGTCAGCAGCAGCACCGGGATGTTCAGCGCCCGCGCCGCCAGTGCGCGTATCAGGCCCAGGCCGTCCAGTCGCGGCATGCGCATGTCCGACAGCACCACATCGGGCAGCAGGGCCTGTGGCTGCGAGAGCAGCTCCAGCGCCTCGGCGCCATCGGCGGCCTCGCCGACGAGCTGGATCTCGGGGCTCAGCGCCAGCAGGCCTTTCAGGCCTTCGCGCACCAGCTGCTGGTCTTCGACCAGCAGCACCTTGATCGGGTTGTTCATCATCAGGCCTCTCTCGGGCAATGCAGTTCAATCATGAAGCCGGGGCTTTGGCGCCGCACCGCCATCCGTCCACCCAGCTCGCTCATCCGCTCGGCCATGCCTGTCAGGCCGTTGCCGGCCACCAGACGCGCCGCGCCGCCGCCATCGTCATCGACCGTCACCGTCACGGACTCGCTGTCGGCGCTCAGCACCACCCGCACCCGGCTGGCGCCGGCATGGCGCACGCTGTTGGTGACGGCCTCCTGCACGCAGCGCAGCAGCGCATGGGCCAGGCGCGGGCTCAGGTCGCGCGCGGCCTCGGCAATATCGAGCTCGATGCGGGTGCTGGCAATCCCCTGGGCCAGGGTCAGCAAGGCCTCGCTCAGATCGATGCGCTGCGAGGCGCGCTCGGCCGTGACCGCCTCGCGCACATCGGCCAGCAGCCGCTCGGCGCTGCCGCGCGCCTTCTCGACGGCCTGCGCCGCGCCCTCGGCATCGGCGCGCTGCAAGAGTGCGCCGCCCAGCTGCAGCTGCAGATTCAGCGCGGTCAGGTGGTGGCCCACGACATCGTGCAGCTCGCGGGCCATCAGCGCCCGTTCGGCATAGCGCAGCTGCTCGGCCAGCAGCCGCTCGGCGCTGAGCTTCTCGGCCAGCATGGCCTGCAGCCAGCGGCGTTTCTCGGCCTCGGCGGCGGCCATGCGGCCCAGGCCGAAGGCCATGCCATGCAGGGCCACCATGGCCATCAGCTGGCTCAGGCCGTCCAGCCACAGCGACTGATTGGAGCGCAGCTGTTCGAGCTGCTGGCTCTCGCTGGGCAGCAGCAGATAGAGCGCCAGATTGACGACCACCTGGGCCAGCGCGAAGCCGAAGGCCGGCCGCAGCCGCAGCATCACGGCGGCCAGCGCGGTGACCAGAAAGGGCAGGCCCGGCGTGACGGCCAGCGCCAGCAGGTCCAGCACGAGGATGGCGGCCAGCGCCCGCGGCGGCGTGCGGTCGGCGCTGGCCTGACGCGCCAGCCACCAGAAGCCGGCGGCAAACAGCAGCACCAGCGCGAAACTGGCCAGCATCAGGCCGGTGTCGCTGGTCTGGCCGCCGCGCAGCAGGTGCAGCGAGGCCAGCGCGCCGTCATAGGGGTCGGTCTGCGGCCGCCCGCGCAGCGCCGCGACGATGGACCACAGCTCCAGCACGCAGACCGCCAGCGCCGCGACGCGCAGCACGAAGCCGGGCTGGGCAATGCGGGCGAGCAGGCGGTCCAGGGCGTTGTTCAAGAGGAAAACGGCAAAGCCGCGAGGCTGCCACAGCCTGCGGGTTTGCAGGCAGTGACTAAGGTCATGCCATCGCCTCGGCAATCACGCCGCCGCCGAGGCAGACTTCTCCGTCATACAGCACCGCGCTCTGGCCCGGCGTCACCGCCCACTGCGGCTGGGCGAAGTCCAGCCGGATGCCGCCGGGCTGCGGCGTCAGCGCGCAGGCCGCATCGGACTGGCGGTAGCGGGTCTTGGCGCCGTAGCCACCAAAGTTGGGCATGGTGCCGGCGGTCCAGCTCAGATCATCGGCCAGCAGCGAACGGCGTTGCAGCAGCGGGTGCTGATGGCCTTGCACGACCACCAGGGTGTTGCTGTCCAGGTCCTTGCGGGCAACGACCCAGGGCTCGTGCTCGCCACCGCCGCGCGGCGACCCTTTCTCCGTGACGCCGCCTATGCCCAGGCCCTGGCGCTGGCCCAGGGGGTAGACAGACAGGCCCAGATGCTCGCCGAGCTTGCGGCCACGTTCGTCCTTGATAGGCCCCGGCTGCTGCGACAGATAGCGGTTCAGGAACTCGCGGAACGGCCGCTCGCCGATGAAGCAGATGCCGGTAGAGTCCTTCTTCTTCGCGTTCGGCAGGCCGATGGCTTCGGCGATGCGGCGCACCTCGGTCTTGGCCAGCTCGCCGACCGGGAACAGGGTCTTGGCCAGCTGGGCCTGGTTCAGCCGGTGCAGGAAGTAGCTCTGGTCCTTTAGCGGGTCCAGACCTTTCAATAGCTGGAACTCGCCGTTCAGTTCGCGCACCCGCGCGTAGTGGCCGGTCGCGATCTTGTCGGCGCCCAGACGCATCGCATGGTCCAGAAAGGCCTTGAACTTGATCTCGGCATTGCACAGCACATCGGGGTTGGGTGTGCGGCCGGCCTGGTACTCGCGCAGGAACTCGGCGAACACCCGGTCCTTGTAGTCGGCCGCGAAATTGACATGCTCGATCTCGATGCCGATCACATCGGCCACCGCCGCCGCGTCGACGAAGTCGATGTTCGACGAGCAGAACTCGCTGTCGTCATCGTCTTCCCAGTTCTTCATGAAGATGCCCACCACCTCATGGCCGGCTTGTTTCAGCAGGTGGGCGGTGACGGCGGAATCGACGCCGCCGGACAGGCCGACAACGATGCGGTGCTTTCTCTGACTCATGGCCCGATTGTCCCGCAAGGGCTCGCCAGCCGCGCCGCGCAGGGTCTTCAGGCGCTACTCATCGGGCCTTCATGCGCGAGCGCGGCCGGCCCGCTAAATTTCGCCCGCTGTGCAGCAGGCCGCCGTGACGGCCCAGGGGAGAGAACATCATGAATACAAGCAGCGCCTTGCGCGCGATCCTGGCCGAGGCCATGGGCATCGACACCAGCGGATTCGAGGCGAACACGCTTTTGCTGGGGGCTGTGCCCGAGCTGGACTCGATGTCGGTGATGGAGGTGGTGATGGCGCTGGAACAGCGTTTCGAGATCGATCTGGCCGATGAGGAGCTCGACGCCTCGGTGTTTGCCAGCTTCGGCAGCCTGGAGCTGCATTTGCGCCGCCGGCTGGCGATGGGCCGCACGGCAGCGCCGGCCTGAGATGGGCGCCGGCCTGATCAATCGCGCCATCGTGCTGCTGATGGGGCTGCTGGGCCGGCTGTCGGCGCGCCAGCGTCAGCGCTTTGCCGGCATCGTGGCGCCGTTGATACTGCGCTTTGCCAGGCGCACCGATGCCAGGCTGGCGGCCAATCTGGCGCTCGCGCTGCCCCAGCTCAACGCGGCGCAGCGCCGCACCCTGGCGCTGCGCTCTTATCGCAATATCTGCCTGGGCGTGCTCGATACCTTCTGGCTCGACAAGCTGCAGCTGGACATCGAGTTCAACGACAGCACCTCGCGCCGCATCATCGAGGGTGGCGGCGGGGCCAGCATCGTGACCCTGCATATGGGCTGCTACGAGGTGGTGGCGCTGGCGGTGCAGCGGCTGACGGGGCGTTCCAGCACCATGTCCAACATCCCGCCGCATCTGCAATGCGTGAGCCGGCTCTATCAGGCGGCCGGCATAGCCTGCATCCACAAGAGCAAGCCCGGTGGCTTCTTCGATCTGATACGCGCCGCCAAGCGCGGCGGCTATGTCACCCTGCATGGCGATCACTACGGCCGCGATATGCCGGTCAGCTTCTTCGGCCAGGCCACCCAGGCGCCGGGCGGTGCGGTGATGCTGGCCGCGCTGGCCAGCAAGCCGCTGCTGCTGGGCTATGCGGTGCTCAGCGAGGCCGGCCGCTACCGCGTGGTCTTCGAGACCCTGGTCGAGCACCCGTTGCCGCGTCAGCCGGCCGAGCTGGCATGGGCGATGGGGCGGGTCTACCGGCGCTTCGAGCAGGTGATACGCCAGCACCCCGAGCACTGGTACTGGTCCTACAAGCGCTGGCGCACGCCCGCTACTTGATCTCCGGCCTGAACAGGCTGTCGTCGGCCTGTATCAGGTCCAGCGGCAGGCGCCGCCCGGCCCGGTGGTCCTGCAGGCATTGCCAGACCAGCGGGCTGCGCAAGCGGCCGGCCGCGCGCGCGGCCGCGATCTCGTCCGGGCTCAGCCACAGCCAGCGCACAATGCCCTCGTCCAGCGCCAGCCCGGGCACCGGNGGCATTGCCAGACCAGCGGGCTGCGCACGCGGCCGGCCGCGCGCGCGGCCGCGATCTCGTCCGGGCTCAGCCACAGCCAGCGCACAATGCCCTCGTCCAGCGCCAGCCCGGGCACCGGTCCCTCGCCCTCGATGCCGCCGCAGTAGGCGATGCGCAGATAGGTCACATCCTCGGCCGTGTGGGGACGCTGGAAGCGCGACATATACAGGCCCAGCAAGGCCTCGGGCCGGAAGTGGTGGGCCGTTTCCTCCAGCGCCTCGCGCAGCACGCCCTGCAGCGGCGTCTCGCCCTGCTCCAGATGGCCGGCCGGGTTGTTGAGCTTGAGCCCCTCGGGCGTGTGCTCCTCGACCAGCAGATACAGGCCCTCGCGCTCGATGATGGCGGCGACGGTGACCGAGGGTTTGAAGCGCTCACTGCTCTGCATAGCCGTATTGTCTCGTTGCAGCGCCGCCGGCCCCATCGACCGCAAGCAGCCCAAGACCTGAAGTGGCCAGTGCAGTCGTGACATGAACCCGCTGCACATGGCCAAACTCGAACGCGTTGCGCGGGCCGTTGCCCGCAGCGCGCGTGAACATGCCGATAACCTGGCCTTGCGCATCGAAGACGGGTGAGCCACTATTGCCCATCGACCCGTCAAGATCGGTCGTGAAAAAGTCCGGCGCTTCGAGGGCCGTGACCACGCCCGTCGAGACCCTGAGCGAGCCGTCCGCGTCGGTATATCCGCCTGCCGCCAGCGCTTCGCCCCGGCGCGCGCTGCGCAGCGGGAATCCCGCCATCCACACCGGCTCGCCGAGCGCAGGGATGCGTGGAGACAGGGACAGATGGGCCGATGGCGGCGGCACGATGCGCAGCAAGGCGGTGTCCTCGCGCGGGTGCAACCGACCCTGGCCGTCATCCCACAGCGCCCGCGCCTTGGGTGGGTTGGAGACCAGCCAGACTTCGCGTGCAGCGACCCAGTCCCAGCCACCTTGTTTGTTGCGAATGGCGATATCGGCGCACAGGCCTCGGCACAGCACCTCCTCGTCGATCGCGCCTTCTTCTCGTCGGTAGTAGCCGACCTCGCCGGTGACGAGGTGGTAGTTGGTCAGTACATGGCCGTCCGGGTTGATCGCAAAACCGGTACCTCCGCCATCGAGCGGGACGGTCGCAGGAAAGCTGCTGCCGGCCCTGACCAGCCGGGCGAACTCATGCCTGACCATGCCCATCGCAAACTCGGGCTCGTTGGCCCGATCCAGGTCTTGAGGGGTGAAGAACCGGTACCAGTGCTCCGAGCCGTCCGCATGGATCTCGTTGCGCGCCAGTGCATCGGCTTGCGCCTGGGATTCGGCAATGCCCAGCACCAGCATGGTCTTGGGCCGGATGCGAACCATGGCGGCGCACAGCCTGTCTGCCCTGACCTGCGGGACCGCCATGTCGGCGGGATCGAAAAAACCTTCTGCCATTACGCCTCCTTTGGCGGCTTGCGGGTCTTGAACGGCGGCAAGCCTACACCGCCCGCTAGGTAAAACCCTGTCGCAGCGGCAACACGGATCGCCAAAAACCCCAGGTAAGCTCGGCGCAAGCTAGTCCGTCGGCAACACGCCCCGTTCGGGGCCGCAGCCGGCAACCGGAGGAACTCCCGATGCTGATAGGTGTTCCGCGCGAACGCGCGGCCGGAGAAACCCGTGTGGCCCTGACCCCGGAGACGGCCAAGAAGCTAAAGGCGCAGGGTCATGTCTTGCGCGTCGAGGCGGGGGCGGGCCTTGCCGCCAGCGTCACCGACGAGGCCTATGCCGCCGCCGGCGCCGAGATTGTCGATCGCGCTACCGCCTTCGCCGCCGAGCTGCTGCTGAAGGTGCGCAGCCCCAGCGCTGAGGAGCTCGGCCTGATCAAGCCGGGCACGGTGCTGGTGGGCATGCTGAACCCCTTTGACCGCGCCGGGCTGGAGTCGCTGGCCGCGGCCGGGCTGACCAGCTTCGCGCTGGAGGCGGCGCCGCGCACGACCCGTGCGCAGAGCATGGATGTGCTGAGCTCGCAGGCCAATATCGCCGGCTACAAGGCGGTGATGATCGCGGCCGACCGCTACCAGCGCTTCTTCCCGATGCTGATGACGGCGGCCGGCACGGTCAAGGCGGCGCGCGTCGTGGTGCTGGGCGTCGGTGTCGCGGGCCTGCAGGCGATCGCGACGGCCAAGCGCCTGGGCGCGGTGATCGAGGCCTCGGATGTGCGGCCCGCAGTCAAGGAGCAGGTCGAGAGCCTGGGCGCCAAGTTCATCGATGTGGCCTACGAGACCGATGAGGAGAAGGAAGCGGCGGTCGGTGTGGGCGGCTACGCCAAACCGATGCCGCCGAGCTGGCTGGAGCGCCAGCGCGTCGAGGTGGCCAAGCGCGTGGCCCAGGCCGATGTGGTGATCACCACCGCGCTGATCCCCGGCCGCGCCGCGCCGGTGCTGGTCAGCGAGGCGATGGTCAAGAGCATGAAGCCGGGTTCGGTGATCGTCGATATCGCGGCCGGCAAGGGCCCCGACGGGGTCGGCGGCAACTGCCCGCTGACCGAGGCGGACCGCACCGTGATCAAGCATGGCGTGACCCTGGTCGGCGAGACCAACTTAGCCGCCCTGGTGGCGGCCGATGCCTCGGCCCTGTATGCGCGCAATGTGCTGGACTTCCTCAAGCTCGTGTTCACGAAGGAGGGGGCGTTCCAGCTGGCTATGGACGACGACATCGTGGCGGCCTGTCTGGTGAGTCGCGACGGTCAAGTCACACGGAGCTGAACCCCATGGATTTCGTCAACCCCACCATCACCAATCTGATCATCTTCGTGCTGGCCATCTATGTCGGCTACCACGTGGTCTGGACCGTCACCCCGGCCCTGCACACGCCGCTGATGGCCGTCACCAACGCGATCTCGGCCATTGTCATCGTCGGTGCCATGCTGGCCGCCGCGCTGACCGAGACCAACGCCGGCAAGATCATGGGCACACTGGCCGTCGCGCTGGCTGCGGTGAACGTGTTCGGCGGCTTTCTGGTGACGCGCCGGATGCTGGAGATGTTCAAGAAGAAAGACAAGCCCGCGGCCAAGAAGGAGGGCCAGCGATGAGCCTCGATGTCGTCACCCTGCTTTATCTGGTCGCCAGTGTCTGCTTCATCCAGGCGCTGAAGGGCCTGTCGCACCCGACCACCTCGATCCGCGGCAATCTCTTCGGCATGGTGGGCATGACCATCGCCGTGCTGACCACGGCGGCGCTGATCGTCAAGCTGGCCGATGGCCGCGCCCTGGGCATGAGCTATGTGCTGGCCGGCCTGGTGATCGGCGGCGGCATCGGTGCCTATATGGCCAACAAGGTCGAGATGACCAAGATGCCCGAGTTGGTGGCCTTCATGCACAGCATGATCGGCCTGGCGGCGGTCTTCATCGCGGCCACGGCGGTGGTCGAGCCCTGGGCCTTCGGCATCACCGCGAAGGGTGGCGCGATCCCCGGCGGCAACCGCATCGAGCTCGCTCTGGGCGCCTTCATCGGTGCCATCACCTTCAGCGGCTCGGTGATCGCCTTCGGCAAGCTGTCGGGCAAGTACAAGTTCAGATTGTTCCAGGGCGCGCCGGTCAGCTTTGCCGGCCAGCACAAGCTCAATCTGGCCCTGGGCCTGGCGGCAGCCTTCTTCTGCTTCGGCTACTGGCACTCCGAGAGCTGGATGGACTTCGGCATCATCATCGCGCTGGGCCTGGTGCTGGGCGTGCTCTTGATCATCCCGATCGGCGGCGCTGACATGCCGGTGGTGGTGTCGATGCTGAACAGCTACTCAGGCTGGGCGGCCGCCGGCATCGGCTTCTCGCTGAACAACAGCATGCTGATCATTGCCGGCTCGCTGGTGGGCAGTTCGGGTGCGATCCTGAGCTACATCATGTGCAAGGCGATGAACCGCTCCTTCTTCAATGTGATTCTGGGCGGCTTTGGTGGCGACGCCACCACGGCGGCGGCGGGCGGCGGCGCGCAGCGCAGCGTCAAGAGCGGCAGCGCCGACGATGCCGCCTTCATCATGGGCAATGCCGAGAGCGTCATCATCGTGCCGGGCTATGGCTTGGCGGTCGCGCGCGCGCAGCACGCGGTCAAGGAGCTGGCCGCCAAGCTCACCGAGAAGGGCGTGACGGTCAAGTACGCGATCCATCCGGTGGCTGGCCGCATGCCCGGCCATATGAACGTCCTGCTGGCCGAGGCCGAGGTGCCGTATGACCAGGTGTTCGAGATGGAGGACATCAATGCCGAGTTCGGCCAGGCCGATGTGGCCATCATCCTGGGCGCCAATGACGTGGTGAACCCCGCCGCCCACACCAAGGGCAGCGCGATCTACGGCATGCCCATCCTGGAGGCCTACAAGGCCAAGACCATCATCGTCAATAAGCGCTCGATGGCGGCCGGCTATGCGGGCCTGGACAACGAACTCTTCTACATGGACAAGACCATGATGGTGTTCGGCGACGCGAAGAAGGTCGTCGAGGACATGCTCAAGGCGGTCGAGTAAAAGCAGCGGGCGCAAGCCCCAGAACAGTGCCCGACGACACCAGATCGGGCACGCCGCGCACCGCTATCGAATCCCCTGATGCTGGCGCCAGCCGGCATCGGAGAGAATCGCGGGCGCGACATGGAGACATTGATGGAGAAGATTTGGCTCAAGAACTACCCGGCCGGCGTGCCGGCGGACATCAATGCGGATCTGTATCCGTCCTTGGTGGACCTGATGGAGGGAGCGTTCAAGAAGTACCCGCAACAGCCGGCCTACAAAATGCTGGGCCGCGCCATCAGCTTTGGCGAGATCGATGAAGCCTCGCGCGCGCTGGCCGCCTACTTCCAGAGCCTGGGCCTGGATAAAGGCGACCGCGTCGCACTGATGATGCCCAATGTGATGCAGTACCCGGTGGCCGTGGCCGCCGTGCTGCGCGCCGGCCTGGTGGTGGTCAACGTCAACCCGCTGTACACGCCGCGCGAGCTGGAGCATCAGCTCAAGGACGCCGGTGCCAAGGCCATCGTGATCCTGGAGAACTTTGCCGCCACCTTGCAGCAATGCCTCAATGCGGTGCCGACCAAGCACATCGTGCTGGCCTCGATGGGCGAGATGCTGGGCTTCCCGAAAGGGCTGATCGTCAACTACGTGGTGCGCAAGGTGAAGAAGCTGGTGCCGCCCTACGAGCTGCCCGGCGCCGTGCGCTTCAACGACGCGGTGGCCAAGGGCCGCGGCCTGAGCTACAAGGCGCCCAAGGTCGCCCCCGGCGACATCGCGGTGCTGCAGTACACCGGCGGCACGACCGGCGTCTCCAAGGGCGCGGTGCTGCTGCACCGCAATCTGGTGGCCAACACCTTGCAGGCCGAGGCCTGGTATCAACCGGCGCTGAAGAAAGTGCCGCAGGGCGAGCAGCTGATGAGCGTCTGCGCGCTGCCGCTGTATCACATCTTCGGCTTCACGACCAACATGATGCTGTCCATGCATGTGGGCGGCTGCAACATCCTGATCCCGAATCCGCGCGATCTGCCGGCCGTGTTCAAGGAGCTGTCCAAGCACCGCTTCCACAGCCTGCCGGCGGTCAACACCCTGTTCCTGGCGATGGCCAACCATGCCGAGTTCAACACGGTGGACTGGAGCGGTCTGGTGATCTCGGTCGGCGGCGGCATGGCCGTGCAGCAGGCCACGGCCAAGCTGTGGCTGGAGAAGACCGGCTGCCCCATCGTCGAGGGCTACGGCCTGTCCGAGACCTCGCCGGTGGCCAGCTGCAACCCGACCGACAGCAGCACCTACACCGGCTCTATCGGCCTGCCCCTGCCCAGCACCGAGCTGTGCCTGCTCGATGACGAGGGCAAGGAGGTCGCACCGGGCGCCAGCGGCGAGATCGCGATCCGCGGCCCGCAGGTAATGGCCGGCTACTGGCAGCGCCCCGATGAGACCGCCAAGGTGATGACGGCCGATGGCTTTTTCCGCACCGGCGATATCGGCACGGTGGACGAGCGCGGCTTCTTCCGCATCGTCGATCGCAAGAAGGACATGATTCTGGTCAGCGGCTTCAATGTCTATCCGAACGAGATCGAGGACGTGATCACGCAGATGGACGGGGTGCTGGAGGCGGCGGCGGTCGGCGTGCCCGATGCGAAGGCCGGCGAGGCGGTCAAGGTGGTCATCGTCAAGAAGAACCCGGCGCTCAGCGAGGCCGATGTGCGCGCCTATTGCGAAGCCAATCTGACCGGCTACAAGCGGCCCAAGGTGGTGGAGTTCCGCACCGAGCTGCCCAAGACACCGGTCGGCAAGATACTCCGGCGTGAATTACGCGACAAGAAGTGAGTCCGCGCGCAGGCCGCCCCTGACCCGGGCGGCCCTCGCCGCGCTAAGGTCGCGGCGGAGGTAGACATCGATGCTGGACCAGAGCTATATCAAGACCGAGGCGGGCCGTGCCGAGATCAAGGCGCGCGCGCTGCCGCTGTCGCGCAGCACCCGCAATCTATTGCTGGTGCTCGATGGCAGCCGCAGCGCTAGGCAATGGCTGGCGATGGTCCAGGGCGTCGGCGAGGCCGACATCGCCTACCTGATCGAGCAGGGGCTGATTGCCCCGGGCGCGGCTGCTGCTGCCAAGCCGGTCGCAGCGCCACAGGCCGCGCCGGCACCGCAGACGCCGGCTTCGGAAGTTCAGCTCGACTATCAGCAGCTCTACGCCTACCTCAGCAGCCAGGCCACCAAGCAGCTGGGCCTGATGAAGGGCTATGTGTTCGCGCTGGAGGTCGAGCAATGCCAGGACCTGGCCGAGCTGCAGAAGCTGGCGCTGAGCCTGGTCGAGCGGGTGCAGCAGAGCAAGGGTGAGGCCGCCGCAGCCGAGCTGCGCCAGGCGCTGGGCCTGCCGGCCTGATGAAGGCCTGAGGAAGGCGTTGACTGCTGGCACACTGGCGGCCCAGGAGTTTCTTACTGCCATGCCCCCGCGTTTCTTTGTCGATCAAGCGCTCGCCAGCCCCGGCGAGCTGAGTCTTCCCCCGGCCTGCGCCCGCCATGTGCAGGTCTTGCGCCTGCAGCCCGGTGCGGCCGTCACGCTGTTCGACGGCAGCGGTGATGAATGGCAGGCCGAGGTGCTGGCGATGGGCCGCAGCGAGGTGCGGGTGCAGCTGCTGAGCCGCCAGCCGGCGCAGCGCGAGCTGGCGCAAGACGTGACCCTGGCCGTCGTGATGCCGGCCAATGACCGCATGGATGGCCTGGTCGAGAAGGCCACCGAGCTGGGCGCGGCGGGCATACAGCCGCTGATGGGCGAGCGCTCGGTGCTGCGCCTGAATGCCGAGCGGGCCGAGAAAAAGGTCGCGCACTGGAGCGGCGTGGCGATCGCCGCCTGCGAGCAGAGCGGTCGCAGCCGGCCGCCGCGCATCGCGCCGGTGCGCACGCTGGCGGCCTGGCTGCAAGACCTGAGCCCGCAGGACCCGCGGCAAGAACGCCGCTGGCTGCTGAGCCCCGGCTCGGCGCAG
>NZ_JAQOWX010000114.1:0-18415 GCF_028462495.1 Paucibacter sp. XJ19-41 | reverse complement strand
GCCGGCGCTGGCGCCGAGCTGCAGCGCCCGGTTCGCCTCGGTGCTGCGCAGCAGCGCCCGGGCCTGGGCCAGGCGCGCGGACGCCTGCTGCAGGCTGGTGTTGTGGGCCAGCGCGCGCTCGGTCAGTGCATCGAGCTGCGGGTCGGCAAAGGTCTTCCACCAGTCAGCCTGAGCCAGCGTGGCGCTGGCCGGCAGGGCCTTGTGCTTGAACGAGGCCGGCGTGGCCGGCAGCGCGTGCGGTTCGCTGACCGGCACGCTGGCGCAACCGGCCAGCACCAGCACGGCCAGCAGCGGCGTCATCAGTAGTTTCTTGCTGATCATGATCTTGTTCTCCTTCACTCGTGCTCGTGGCGCGGGGCCGCGGGCAGAGGCTTGGTCGAGGTGCCGGCGGCGTGTTGCTGGTGCAGCTTCTCGTGCATCTCCTCGGAACCGGCAAAGGCTTCCAGATGCGCGTCGGCATCGCCATGCAGCTTCAGCGGACGGTTGCCGGTCAGGCGGCGCAGTAGCACATAGAACACCGGCGTCAGGAACAGGCCGAAGGCCGTCACGCCAATCATCCCGGCGAACACCGCCACGCCCATCGCCGAGCGCATCTCGGCGCCAGCGCCGGTGGCCAGCACCAGAGGCAGCACACCCATCACAAAGGCCAGCGAGGTCATCAGGATGGGACGCAGGCGCAGGCGGGCGGCCTCGATCGCGGCCTCCAGGGGGCTGCGTCCGGCGAACTCCAGCTCTCGGGCGAACTCGACGATCAGGATCGCGTTCTTCGCACTGAGCCCCACCAGCACCATCAGCCCGATCTGGGTGAAGACATTGTTGTCCCCGCCCGAGAGCCAGACGCCGGTCATCGCCGACAGCAGACCCATGGGCACGATCAATAGGATCGCCAGCGGCAGGGTCAGGCTTTCGTACTGCGCGGCCAGCACCAGGAAGACCAGCAGGATGGCCAGCGGGAAGATCCACAGTGCCGAGTTGCCGGCGATGATTTCCTGGTAGGTCAGCTCGGTCCACTCATAAGTGATGCCGGGCGGCAGGGTCTCGGCCGCGATGCGCTTGATCGCATCCTGAGCCTGGCCCGAGCTGAAGCCCGGGGCCGGGCCGCCATTGATATCGGCCGACAGGAAGCCGTTGTAGCGCATCGCCCGCTCGGGTCCGAAGGAGTGTTGCACCGTCATCAGCGCCGACAGCGGCACCATCTCGCCGGTGTTGGAGCGCACCTTCAGCTGGCCCACATCCTCGGGCCGCGCGCGGTAGGCGGCATCGGCCTGCACGCGCACCGAATAGGTCCGGCCGAACTTGTTGAAGTCGTTGACGTACAGGCTGCCCAGATAGATCTGCATCGTGTCGAACACATCGGTCACCGCGACGCCCAGCTGGCGCGCCTTGGTGCGGTCGATGTCGGCATAGAGCTGGGGCACATTGACCTGGTAGCTGGAGAACATGCCGGCCAGCTCGGGCGTCTGGTAGGCCTTGGCCATGAAGGCCTTGACCGCCTGATCCAGCGCCTCGTAGCCGAGGCCGCCGCGGTCTTCCAGCTGCAGCTTGAAGCCACCGGTCGTGCCCAGGCCCTGCACCGGCGGGGGCGGGAACATCACGACGAAGGCGTCCTGGATCTGGCCGAACTGCGCATTCATCGCGCCGGCAATCGCGCCGGCCGACAACTCCTTGCTGGTGCGCTCCTCGAAGGGCTTCAGTGACACGAAGACGATGCCGGAGTTGGAGCTGTTGGTGAAGCCGTTGATCGACAGACCAGGGAAGGCGATCGCATGCTCGACGCCCGGGGTCTTCAAGGTGATGTCGCTCATACGGCGGATCACGTCCTCGGTGCGGTCCAAGGTCGCGCCATCGGGCAGTTGGGCAAAGCCGATCAGGTATTGCTTGTCCTGCGCCGGCACAAAGCCGCCGGGCACCGCCTTGAACAGGCCCACGGTCAACAGCACCAGGCCGCCGTACAAGGCCAGCATCACCGCCTTGCGGGCGATGGCGCGCTGCACGCCGCCGCCATAGGCTTCGGAGCCGCGCTTGAAGACGCGGTTGAAGGCACGGAAGAAGCGACCGAAGACCTTGTCCATGCCGCGGGTCAGCCCGTCCTTGGGCGCGTCATGGCCGCGCAGCAGCATCGCCGCCAGCGCGGGCGACAGGGTCAGCGAGTTGATCGCCGAGATTACTGTCGAGATTGCAATGGTCAGCGCGAACTGGCGGTAGAACTGGCCGGTCAGGCCGCTGATGAAGGCCAGCGGCACGAACACCGCGACCAGCACCAAGGCAATGGCAATGATGGGGCCCGACACCTCGCGCATCGCGCGGTAGGTGGCGTCGCGCGGGCTCAGGCCAGCCTCGATATTGCGCTCGACGTTCTCGACCACGACGATGGCATCGTCCACCACGATGCCGATCGCCAGCACCAGGCCGAACAGGCTCAGCGCGTTGATCGAGAAGCCGAACAGATGCATCACCGCGAAGGTGCCGACCACCGACACCGGCACCGCCAGCAGCGGAATGATGGAAGCGCGCCAGGTCTGCAGGAACAGGATCACAACCAGCACGACCAGGGCCACCGCCTCAAGCAGCGTGTGCACCACCGATTCGATCGAGGCGCGCACGAACTGCGTCGGGTCATAGACGATGCTGTACTCGACGCCCTCGGGCATCTGGGTCTGGATCTCGGCCATCGTGGCACGCACCTGGTCGGAGATCTGGATCGCATTGGAGCCCGGGGCCGCGAAGATGGGCACGGCCACTGCGTCCTTGTTGTCCAGCAGCGAGCGCAGCGCATAGCCCGAGGCACCGAGCTCGATGCGGCCGAGTTCGCGCAAACGTGTCACTGCGCCGCTGGCCTCGGTCTTGACGATGATGTCGCCGAACTCTTCCTCGTTCTGCAACCGGCCTTGCGCGTTGATGGAGAGCTGCATGTCCACGCCCGGCAGACCCGGCGAGGCGCCGATCACGCCGGCGGCGGCCTGGATGTTCTGGCCACGGATCGCGGCGACCACGTCACCGGCCGAGAGGCTGTGCTGGGCGACCTTCTGCGGATCCAGCCAGACCCGCATCGAGTAGTCACCCGAGCCGAACAGCTGCACATCGCCGACACCTTGCAGACGCGCCAGCCGGTCCTTGACGTTCAGCAGCGCGTAGTTGCGCAGATAGGTCATGTCGTAGCGGCCGCTCGGCGATAGCAGGTGCACGACCATGGTCAGGTCGGGCGAGCTCTTGATCGTCGTGACGCCCAGGCGCCGGACCTCCTCGGGCAGGCGCGGCTCGGCCTGCGAGACGCGGTTCTGCACCAGTTGCTGGGCCTTGTCCGGGTCGGTGCCCAGCTTGAAGGTGACGGTCAGGGTCATCAGGCCGTCGGTCGTCGCCTGGCTGCCCATATAGAGCATGTCCTCGACGCCGTTGAGCGCTTCCTCCAGCGGCGTGGCCACGGTTTCGGCGATCACCTTGGGATTGGCGCCGGGATAGTTGGCGCGCACCACCACGGAGGGCGGCACGACCTCGGGATACTCGGAGATCGGCAGCGCGCGCACGGCGATCAGGCCGGCCAGCACCATCAGCACCGAGATCACGCCGGCGAAGATCGGCCGGTCGATGAAGAATTTGGATAAGTTCATGGTGAGGTTCCTGCCTGATCAGCTCTTGTCCGCGGTCTTGGCTGCGGTCTTCTCTTTCGCTTGCACTTCCGGCTTCGCATCCATCGCGACCGAACTCGGCGCCAGCAACGAGCCGGGACGCACGCGCTGCAGGCCGTTGACGACGATGCGCTCATTGGCCTTCAGGCCGCTGCTGACGATGCGCAGCCCGCCGGCCGGTGCGCCCAGGGTCACCTCGCGGTACTCGGCCTTGTTGTCGGCGCCCACCACCATCACGAAGCGCTTGCTCTGGTCGGTGCCGACCGCGCGCTCATTGATCAAGAGGGCCTGCTGCTTGCCGGACTGGCCCAGGCGCACACGGGCGAACTGGCCGGGCATCAGGCTGCCGTCCTTGTTGTCGAAGACCGCGCGCACACGCACCGTGCCGCTCTTGGCATTGACCTGGTTGTCGATCAGCTGCAAGCGGCCTTCAAGCGGTGTGCCGTCCTGACCCATCGTGCCCATCTGCACCGGGATGCGCTCAAGCTTGTTGCGCTCGGTGATGGCCTTGGCGATCACGCGCTCGTCGGCGTCGAAGCTGGCATAGATAGGGCTGACCGACATCAGCGTGGTGAGCAGCGGCGCGCCGGGGCCGGCGGCCACCTGGTTGCCGACGGTGATCTCGAGCCGGCCGACCCGGCCCGACACCGGCGCGCGCACCTGGGTGTAGGACAGGCTCAGCTTGGCGGCCTGCAGGCCGGCCTGGGCGGCGCGCAGATTGGCCTCGGCCTCGCGCAGCACCGAGCTGCGCTCATCGAACTCGCGCTGCGCGATGGCCTGCTCGGCCAGCAAGCGCTTGGCGCGGGCCAGCTCGGTCTGCGCGTTCAGCGCCCGGGCCTGGGCGGCGGCCACCTGGGCTTCGGCGCGCTCGGCCTCGGCGGCGTAGGGAGCCGGATCGATGGTGATCAGCAGATCGCCCTTGCCGACCAGCGCCCCCTCGCGGAAATGCACGGCCTGCACGGTGCCCGGCACGCGCGGGCGCAGTTCGACGCGCTCGATCGCTTCGAGCCGGCCCGAGAACTCGTCCCAGGTGGCCACTTCGCTGGACTGAACGGCGGCCACCGAGACCGGGGTGGCCGGCGGCGCGGCCGGNATCGCTTCGAGCCGGCCCGAGAACTCGTCCCAGGTGGCCACTTCGCTGGACTGAACGGCGGCCACCGAGACCGGGGTGGCCGGCGGCGCGGCCGGCGGGCTTTCGGCCTCAGCGGCCTGGTTGAGTCCGAAGAAGGCCGCGCTGACGGCGGCGATCGCGGTCAGCGCGGTGAAGGTGGAGCCGGCCAGCCACAGGCGGCGGCCACGAGACGGGGTGTGGTTCTGAGACATGGGATGAACTCCTGGCGGATGTTTTTTGAGAAGCAATGCAGCGGCCTCACCCAGACCTCGGCGGGTCTGCGCGAAAACGACGAAACGGGAGCAAAAAGAGGGGGCTGGGCGCCTAGGCCGAGACCCGGGGGTTCAGCCGGCTACGGCCCTGGACCTCGTCAACAGGCGGAGCGGTGAAAGCGTGTCATGATGTGCGCTAAATCCATATTCATAATGACCATTACGATTTATGGACTGCAATGTAGTCGCCTTGTTTTATGGCGTCAAGAGATTTATTATCGATCACTATGGAAATCAACGACGCCAAGGTTTGCAAGCCACGCGGCCGGCCCCTGTCCTTTGATCGGGACAAGGCGCTGGAGCAAGCCATGCATGTGTTCTGGCAGCGTGGCTATGAAGCGGCCTCGATTGCCGAGCTGACCGCCGCGATGGGCATCACCGCGCCCAGCCTCTACACCGCCTTCGGCGACAAGGAGCGCCTGTTCCTGGAGGCCATCGAGCGCTATGCGCTGGGCCCGGCCGGCGGCTATCCGCGCGCGCTGGAAGAGGAACCGACCGCCCATGGCGCGATCAAGCGCCTGCTGGAGGAAGCCGCCGAGGAGCTGACCCGGCCCTGCCACCCGCGCGGCTGCATGGTCGTGATGGCCGCGACCAACTGCTCCGAGGCCTCGGCCCATATCCAGGCGGCCCTGGCCAAGCGCCGCGCCGCTGCCGACAGCGGCCTGCGCTGCCGCATCGAGCAGGGCATACGCGACGGCGAGCTGCCGGCCGACACCGACGCCGCCGCGCTGGCCAGCTTCTACAGCACGGTCTACCAGGGCATGTCCATCCAGGCCAAGGACGGCGCCAGCCACGAAAGCCTGCTGGCCACCGCCGCCGCCGCGATGCGCGCCTGGCCCAGCGCCCGGCCGGCAACAAAAGAAACAGCCTGAGCCGGGCCCGGAAACGCCGCTGAAGCCGGCGGCTCGCAGACTGCCTTCCAACACGCCGATGCCGGCGCCGCGAAGGACAGACCATGCAACACCCCGCCCGACACCGCTGGCTTGCCACCCTCCCGGCCCTGGCCGCCCTGGCTGCTGCGGCCTTCTTCTCCGCCTGGGCCGGCGCGCCGGCGCGCGATGAGCCACAGCTGATCACGCAGATCGCCGAGTTCCCGCTGCGCCTGGACCGGCCCGGCCGCTACCGCCTGAGCGCCACCATCGACGTGCCGGCCGGCCGCAGCGGCATCGTGATCAGCGCCCCCGGCGTCGAGCTCGACCTGGGCGGCTTCAGCCTGCGCGGCCCGGTGCTGTGCAGCATCGAGGTCGACGGCACCGAATGCGACACCGCGCCGCGCGCGGACCTGGCCGGCCTGCAGATCAGCGCGGCCGATGTGCGCGTCCACAACGGCCATGTGCGCGGCTTTGCCGGCACCGGCCTGCGCTTGGACGCCCGCGCCACCGTCGACGATGTGCTGCTGAGCGACAACGCCGGCCCCGGCCTGCACGCCAACACCTCGGCCTCGCAGCCGGTGCGGCTGCGCCGCGTCCAGGCCCTGCGCAATGGCGGCGACGGTTTCTGGGTGCAGACCGGGCAGCTGGAGCAGACCGACGCCCGGGCCAACCGGGGCCGCGACTATGCGCTGGGCGTGCTGGCGCAGCCGCTATGAGCCGGCCGCCTCGCGCAGATGACGGTAGACGGTGGTGCGCGAGATACCCAGCTGACGCGAGGTGCGGCTGACGCTGCGGCCGCAGCGCTCGTACTCGCGCAACACCAGCTCGGTGCCGTGGCGCTGCAGCGCCGAGCCAGCCAGGCCGGCGACCGCCGGCAGCTGGGCGGCCACATCGTCCAACGTCAAGACCTGCCCCTGGCGATGCAGCAGCGCGCGCGTCAGCACCGCGCGCAGCTCGCGGAAATTGCCCGGCCAGCCATGGCGCTGCAGCCGCGCAACAGCGGCCTCGCTGATCTGCGCCCGCGCGTCCAGCCCGGCCAGCACGCTGCGCACCGCCAGCGCGAAATCGCTGCGGCAACGCAGCGGCGGCAGCGCGATCTTGATGGTGTTGAGCCGGTACAGCAGGTCGTCGCGGAAGCGCCGCGCGGCCACCTCGGCTTCCAGGTCCACATGGCTGGCGGCCAGCAGCTGCACATCGACCTTGCGGGCCGTAATGCCACCGACCGGGCGCAGCAGCTGGTCGTCGAGAAAGCGCAAGAGCACGGCCTGCAGAGGCAGTGGCAGTTCGCCGACCTCGTCGAGCAGCAGGCTGCCGCCGTCGGCGCTGGCGATCAGGCCGGCATTGCCCTCGCGGCGCGCGCCGGTGAAGGCACCGCCGACATAGCCGAACAGCTCGGCCTCGAACAGCTCGGCCGGCAGCGCGCCGCAATTGACCGCGACAAACTCGCCGCGCCGCCCGCTCAGCTCATGAGCGCGCCGCGCCAACAGCTCCTTGCCGGTGCCGGTCTCGCCCTGGATCAGGATGGGCGCGCGCATGGCCACGGCGGCACGCAGCACACGGCAGGCCTCGGCCACCGCCGCGTCCTCCGCCAGCATGCCGGGCAGCGACGATAGCTCCGGTGGAGGATGGCGCGCCTGAGTAGCCGCATGCAGGACAGCAGCCGGCATCGGCCGAGGCGGCGGCGGGCGGGCGATCACGCGCGCCACCAGCGAGCTGCCCAGCGCATCGCGCAGCTGCAGCTCGGGCTGGCGGTGCAGGCGCGCCAGCATCAGGTCGAAGGGTTCGCCAAACAGCTCCTCGAACGAGGCGCCGCGACGCGCCTCCAGCCCCGACAGCAGGACCGCGCCGCGCTGGTTCAGCGCCAGCAGCCGACCGCGCTCGTCGAAGGCCAGCAAGCCGGCGCTGAGCGTGGCCAGGAACTCGGCGCGCGGGTGCACGGCCAGTATCAGATGGCTGCGCATCTGCTGCAGCAGCAGGCTGTTCTCAATCTGGGTGGCGGCCATCTTGACCAGCACCTGGGTGTGCTGCTGGCGCGAGGCGTAGTAGGACGAGGCGTCGAGCACGCCGACGATCTCGCCCAGCGCATCGCGCACCGGCGCGGCGCTGCAGGAGATGTCGCCGAGCTTCAGGAAGTAGTGCTCCGGCCCGGTCACCGCCACCGGCGTACCGGTGGCCAGGGCCGTGCCCAGGCCGTTGGTGCCGCAGAGCTGCTCGCTCCAGCAGCTGCCGGCCAGGATGCCGGCATCGGCATCGCTCATCGCGAAACGGTTGTCGGCATAGAGGTCGAGGATGACGCCGTCGCGGTCGGCAAAGGCCAGCAGGAAGTTGGAGCCGGCGATCTGCTGCGACAGGGTCTCCAGCTCGGCCTGGGCCAGACGCCGCACCAGCGCGGCATGCTCGCGCCGGCGCGCCAGCTCCATGCCCTCGACCACCTGGCGCTGCGGCGCGCCATCGATCGCCAGGCCGGCGCGCGCACAGCGGGCCCAGCTGTCGAGGATGGTGGCCGGCGGCATGCCTTCCGGCGGCATCCAAGCCATGCCTCGCGAGCGCAAGGCCCGCGCGTGCGCCAACGTACGCTCGCTGTCTGCCATCGTCTGTCTCCTGGCTGACCGATCAATGTCGGTTCTGGCTGGCGACGGTAGCAGGTCCACCGGCGCTGCGGCAATTGCACAGAATCTGTACGGGTGTCACGGCCACTGTGCCAAGACTGAACAGTCAGCAAGCGCTACGCCCTGGGAAGCCGGCCTGGTATGCGCTTTGCGGTGACCGAAGCGCCGTGCCCCGAGTGCGGCATCGACACCACAACAAACCGGAGACGACAACCATGCCCATCCAACAAGCGGCGCTCGCGGCCCTGGCGCTGATCGCCTCGACGGCCCTGGCCCAGCCGAACATCGACAAGCTCAAGCAGTTCAAGGTGGCCACCACCGACTTGAACATCCCCACCGTGCCGCAGACCGGCCGCAATGCCGACGCGATCCGCGAGAACCTCAAACGAATCAAGCTGCCGCCGGGTTTCAAGATCGAGCTCTATGCGGTGGTGCCCGACGCCCGCCATATGGCGGTGGCGCCCAGCACCAATATGCTGTTTGTCGGCACCCGCAAGACCTCGGTCTGGGCCGTCACCGACCGCAATAGCGATGGCGTCGCCGACGAGGTCAAGAGCTTCGCGCCCTCGCTGAAGTTCACAAACCCGAACGGCGTCTGCTGGACAAAGGACGGCTTCCTGATCGTCACCGAGCACAACCGCGTGCTGAATTTCCCGGCCGCCGAGTTCTGTTACGAAGGCCCGGATGTTGCGGTGATCGAGGTCGTGCCCCAGGGCAAGCTGATCCCGCCCGAGGAGGAGAGCTTCAACCACGGCGCGCGGGTCTGCAAGATCGGGCCGGACGGGATGCTCTACGTGTCGCTGGGCCAGCCCTTCAACGTGCAGCCGCGCGACAAGCTCAAGCTCTACAGCGAGCTGGGCATAGGCGGCATGCTGCGCATGAACGCCTTCGACGGCAGCAAGCGCGAGGTCTACGCCACCGGCATCCGCAACTCGGTGGGCCATGACTTCAACCCCAAGGACGGCACGCTCTGGTTCACCGACAACCAGACCGACGGCATGGGCGACGACATCCCGGCCGGCGAGATCAACCGCATCACCGCCAAGGGTCAGTTCTTCGGCTACCCCTGGCGCCAAGGCAAGACCCGAATCACCGAGCATGGCTATGACAAGGATCCGCTGCCGGCCAATATCACCGACCCGCAGGTCTACACCATCGCCCATGCGGCCGATCTGGGCATGAGCTTCTACACCGGCAAGCAGTTCCCGGCCAAGTACCAGGGCGGCTTCTTCTCGGCCCAGCACGGCTCCTGGAACCGTACCAAGCCGGTCGGCGCGCTGGTGCTGTTCACCTCGCTGAAGGCCGACGGCACGGCCGACAAGACCGAGGTCTTCGCCGAGGGCTGGCTGGACGAGAACGGCCTGTACCGCGGCCGGCCGGTCGATGTCGCGGTGATGAAGGATGGCTCGCTGCTGATCAGCGACGACTTCGCCGGTGCGCTCTACCGTGTCAGTTATTCTGCGCCCTGAGCTCTCGTGAACCGGGCCCACCTCGCGGTGGGCCCTCTACTTCCAAAGCCATGCGTTCACTCCTCTTCATCACCTTGCTGGTCGCGTTGCCGGCCGGGGCCCAGGACATCGCGGCCGGCCGGGCCAAGGCGCAAGCCTGCGCGGTCTGCCACGGGCCGCTGGGCATTTCCAGCCAGCCCGATGCCCCGCATCTGGCTGGCCAGAGCGCCATCTATCTAAGCAGCCAGCTGAAGGCCTACCGCAGCGGCGCGCGCCTGCATGAGGTGATGGCCGTGATGGCCAAGCCGCTCAGCGACGCCGACATCGCCAATCTGGCCGCCTGGTACGCCGCCATCCGCATCGAAGCCCATGCGCCGAACTGAGATCGCGGCCGCCTGGATGCTGCTGGCCGCTGGCGCGCAGGCCCAGACCCAAACGCTGGAGCGTGTCGTGCTGGACAGCGGCGGCGTCGAGCAGCGCCTGTTCGACACGCCGTTCGCGGTCAGCGTCATCGACGCCGAGCAGTTGCGCAATGCCGGCGCGATGATCAATCTCAGCGAGGCGCTGCAGCGCGTGCCCGGCCTGGTCGCGAACCAGCGCCACAACTATGCCCAGGACCTACAGCTGAGCTCGCGCGGCTTCGGCGCCCGTGCCACGTTCGGCGTGCGCGGCCTGCGGCTTTACAGCGACGGCATTCCCGCCAGCGGCCCGGACGGCCAAGGTCAGGTCTCGCATTTCGACCTGGCCGGGGCGCAGCGCGTCGAGGTCGTGCGCGGGCCGTTCTCGGCCCTCTATGGCAACAGCTCGGGCGGGGCCATCCTGCTGCACAGCTCCGCGCCGACCGAGCGCCGCCTGCTGCTGGACAGCGATATCGCCAGCAACGGCCTGCGCCAATGGCGCTTGGGTGTAGAGCTGCCGGCCAGCGAGGCGCGCCCCTTCAGCGTGCGCGCCCAGCTCTCCAGCTTCGAAACCGACGGCTTCCGGCGCCAGAGCGCCAGCCGCCGCGATCTCGCCAATCTGCGCCTGGCCTGGGACGGCGCGCAGGACCGCGTCGTGCTGATCTTCAACGCGATCGACCAACCGGCCCAGGATCCACTGGGCCTGAACCGGGCCCAGCTGACGGCCGACCCGCAGCAAACCATAGGCCTGGCCCTGCCGCAGGACGAGGCCGGAGAGCCGGACCGCTACAACACCCGCAAGAGCACCCGCCAGCAACAGCTCGGAGCCAGCTGGCGGCATCGCTTCGCCGATGCCGGCGCGCTGCAGCAACTGCTGCTCAGCGCTCATGTCGGGCGCCGCGAAGTGACGCAATGGCAGTCGATTCCCGTCGCCACCCAACTGGCCAGCGAGCGCCAGCCCGGCGGCGTGATTGCTTTCGAGCGCGACTACTACGGGGTCGACGGCCGCCTGGTCTGGCAATGGACCCTGGCCAACGAGCGCCGCGCCCGCCTGGTACTGGGCGCCAATCTGGACGATAGCGACGAGGACCGGCGCGGCTACGAGAACTTCAGCGCCGGCCCGGCCGAGACCCGGCTGCTGGGCGTGACCGGCCGGCTGCGGCGCGACGAACGCAACCGCCTGGGCGGCCGCGATCTCTATGCCCAGGCCGATATCGAGCTGAGCGCACGCTGGCAGGCCAGCCTGGGCCTGCGCCGCGGCGAGACCGAGTTCAAGGCCCGCGACCGCTATGTGCAGGGCGCCAACCCGGACGACTCGGGCCGCCAGAGCTACCGCTACACCAACCCCTTCGCCGCGCTGCAGTGGCGCGCGCTGCCCACGCTCAACACCTATCTGAGCCTGGGCCGCGGCTTCGAGTCGCCGACCCAGGGCGAGCTGGCTTATCGCAACGACGGCCAGGCCGGCTTCAACAGCGGCCTGCGGGCCCAGACCAGCCGCCAGCTGGAGCTGGGCGCCAAATGGCGGCCGGCGCCCGAGCTGGCCCTGGATGCGGCGCTGTTCCAGGCCAATAGCCGCGACGAGATCGGCGTGGCCAGCAATAGCGGCGGCCGCGCCACATTTCGCAATGTCGGCCGCACGCGCCGCGAGGGCGCCGAGCTGGACCTGCGCTGGCAGATTGCACGCGGCTGGCGCAGCCAGTTCGCGCTGAGCTGGCTGGACGCGCGCTACCGCGACGGCTTCACGATCTGCGCCGCCGCGCCCTGCACCAATCCAACCCTGCTCGTCGCGCCGGGCCGGCGCATCGCCGGCACGATCTCGCGCAGCGCCTACGCTGAGCTGGCCTGGGACGCGAGCGCGAGCACCCAACTGGCGCTGGAAGGCCGCGCCCAGGGCCGCCAGCAGGTCAATGACATCAACAGCGACGCGGCCGCCGGTTACGGGCTCTTGAACCTGCGCGCGCGCTGGCAGACCCGGCTGGGCCCGGGCCGGCTGGAGCTGCTGGGCCGCATCGAGAACATGGCCGACCGTGACTATGTCGGCAGCGTCATCGTCAACGAGGGGAACGGCCGCTTCTTCGAGCCGGCGCCGGGGCGGACCTGGCTGCTGTCGGCGCGCTGGTCGCAGAATTGGTGAGGGCCGCCTCACGCAGGCAGGCCATCAGCTGCTCGCTGGCCGGCGTGCGCAGCCGGCCGCGCATCGTGATGAGGCCCACCGGCGGCAGCTCGATGCCGACCGCGATCTTCAGCACCTTGACCAGGCCCTGACGCTCGAAGTGCAGGGCCACCGAGCGGGCCCAGAAGCCTAGGGCGCGGCGCTGCTGCATGAAGTTCAAGGTGACCAGGAAGGAGGCGGACTCGATGATGTCGGCCGGCGGGTTCAGCCCGTTCTTGTAGAACTGCTGGTTCAGCTTGATGCGCGACGAGGCCCAGGGCGGCGGCATCACCCAGGGCTCGCCAACCAGATCGGCCCAGCGGGGTCGGGTCTTGCCTGCCAGCCCATGGCCGGCCGGCGCGACGATGCACATCGGCTCCTCGTACAAGGCCTCCATCTCCAGGTCCGGCGCCGCATAGCCGGGCTCGAGCCGGCCGACGAAGAGATCCAGCTCGCCGACCCGCAGGCGCGGCAGCAAGCGGGTCAGGTCGCCCTCCTCGATCGCCACCGTGGTCTGGGCCGAGCGCGCCTTCAGCAGCGCCACCGCACGCGCCAGCAGCACCGGCGTGGCCACCACCATCGCACCGACGCTGGTGCGCCCGGCCGCGCCGCTGGCCACCGCGGCGATCTCGTCGCGGGTGCGCTCATAGTCCGACAGCACCGAGCGCGCGAAGCGCACCACGGCCAGGCCGTAGGCGGTGGGCTCGGTGCCACGGGTCGAGCGGACGAACAAGTCCAGCTCGAACAGGCGCTCGATCTCGGCCAGGGTCTTGGAGACGGCCGGCTGGGTCAGCGCAAGGAACTCCGCGGCCCGGCCCAGATGGCGGAACTGGTCCAGCGCCACCAGCAGCTGCAGATGGCGCAGCTTCAGGTTGGAGCGCATCACGCGGTCGATCTTGCTCATGGCTGTTTTCCGCTACATGCCGAATCCGGCAAGAAGACAGTCCTATTCCTCATTGGATCGCCATGATAAGAGCGCCAACAATGGGCCGAAGCCAGATCACAAACCAGCAGGAGACAAGCACCATGACGATCAAAGGATCCAGCCGCCGCCAGTTCGTTCTCGGCACCGCCGCCGCCCTGGCCCTGCCCTTCGGCCGCGCGCTGGCCAGCAGCTATCCCGAGCGGGCGATCACCTTCGTCTGCCCCTGGCCCGCCGGAGGCACCGCCGACGCGACGATGCGCGCGCTCTGCGCCGTGGCCGCCAAGACCCTGGGCCAGACCATCGTCCTCGACAACAAGGCCGGCGCCTCCGGCATGCTGGGTCTGCGCAGCATGGCCTCGGCCAAGGCCGACGGCTACACCATCGGCCAGATCCCGATCTCGGTGGCCCGCTTCTCGCAGCTGGGCAGCGTGCCACTGGATCCGCTGAAGGACCTGAGCTATATCGCCCGCGTCTCCGGCCAGACCTTCGGCATCGTCTGCCAGGCCTCGGCGCCGTGGAAGGACATCAGGGAACTGGTGGCCTATGCCAAGGCCAACCCGGGCAAGCTCACCTATGCCAGCGCCGGTGTCGCCGGCGCCACCCATGTGGGCATGGAGGAGTTCGCGCAGGCCGCCGGCATCGAAATGCTGCACATCCCCTACAAGGGCGGCGCGCCGGCGCTGCAGGGCGTGCTGGCCGGCGAGGTGAACCTCTTGATCGACTCGACATCCTGGGCGCCCCATGTCCAGTCGGGCAAGCTGCGCCTGCTGGGCACCTTGGGCGCCAAGCGTACCAACGACTTCAAGGAGGTGCCCACGATCAGCGAGCAGGGCTATCCGGTCGTCGTCGATGCGCCCAACGGCATCGGCGGCCCGAAAGGCCTGGACCCGGCCATCCTGGCCAGGCTGCGCGCCGCCTTCAAGCAGGCGGCCGCCAGCCCCGAGTTCGCCGCGGCCTGCGACAAGATCGACGCGCCGCTGATGTATCTGGACGGCCCGGACTATGAGAAATACGTGGCCCAGACCGTGGTCAAGGAAAAGGTCTTGATCGAGCGGCTGAAGCTGCGCGAGCTGCTGGCCAAGGGCTGAACACCATGAACGATGCGCCGCTGATACGCCTGCACGCGCGGGACAATGTGCTGATCGCGCGCCGCGCGATCGCGCTGGGCGAGGCGCTGCCGGGCCTGACGGCGCGGGCCCGCGCCCAGGTGCCCGCCGGCCACAAGATCGCCGCCCGGGCCATCGCCGAGGGCGAGGCCGTGCTGAAGTACGACACGGTGATCGGCTTCGCTGCACGCGCGGTCGAGGCCGGCGAGTACCTGCACACCCACAACATCCGCCACGAGGAGCGGCACGAGGGCTATGCCTACGAGTTCGGCACCGACCAGAGACCGGTGGCCCTGCTGCCCGAAGACCAGCGAGCGAAGTTCATGGGCATCGTCCGCGCCGACGGCCGGGTCGCGACGCGCAACTACATCGGCCTGATCGCCTCGGTGAACTGCTCGTCCACCGTGATCCACAAGGTGGCCCAGTGGTTCACGCCGGAGCGCTTGGCGGCCTATCCGAATATCGACGGCGTGGTCGCCTTCGCGCAGACCAGCGGCTGCGGCATGTCCTCGCCCAGCGAGCATTTCGATGTGCTGCGCAGGACGCTGGCCGGCTATGCCCGCCACCCGAATCTGGGCGGCGTGATCGTCGTCGGCCTGGGCTGCGAGCGCAACCAGGTGCCGGAGCTGATGGCCTCGCAAGGCCTGGCCGAGGGGCTGCAGCTGAAGAGCTTCGTGATGCAGCAGACCGGCGGCACGCGGGCGACGATCGCGGCCGGCATCGCGGCCGTCGAGGCCATGCTGCCGGCGGCCAATGACATCCGGCGCGAGCCGGTGCCGGCCAGCCATCTGAAGATAGGCCTGGAATGCGGCGGCTCGGACGGCTTCTCGGGCATCAGCGCCAATCCGGCGCTGGGCGCGGCAATGGACATCCTGGTGGCCCATGGCGGCACGGCCATCCTGTCGGAGACGCCGGAGATCCACGGTGTCGAGCATCTGCTGACACGCCGTGCGGTCAGCGAGGCCGTCGGCCGCAAGCTGCTGGACCGGCTGGACTGGTGGAAGCGCTACACGGCCGGCCACAACGGCCAGTTCAATGGCGTGGTCGGCCCGGGTAACCAGGCCGGCGGCCTGGCCAATATCGTCGAGAAATCGCTGGGCTCGGCGATGAAGGCCGGCACGACGCCACTGCGCGCGGTCTACGAGTACGCCGAGACCATCACCGAGCGCGGCTTCGTCTTCATGGACTCGCCCGGCTACGACCCGGTGGCCACCACCGGCCAGATCGCCAGCGGCGCCAACATCATCTGCTTCACCACCGGCCGCGGTTCGATGTTCGGCTCCAAGCCAGCACCGACGATCAAGCTGGCCTCGAACACGCCGATGTTCGAGCGTCTCGGCGAAGACATGGACATCAACTGCGGCAAGGTGATCGACGGCCGGCTGAGCATCGAGCAGATGGGGCAGGCCATTTTTGAACACATCCTGCGCACGGCTTCCGGTGAAGCCACCTGCAGCGAAAAACTGGGCCTCGGCGACCATGAGTTCGTTCCCTGGCACTTGGGCATTGTGAGTTGAGATCCCATCGATGAGTCATGACCTGACCCTGCGCAATAGCGAGCTGCTGCGCACCCGGAACTTCATCGCCGGCACCTGGTGCGCGGCGGCCTCCGCAGCGCGGCTGCCCGTCGTCAATCCGGCCGATCAAAGCCTGATCGCCGAGGTGCCGGACAGCGCCGCCGCCGACGCACAAGCCGCCGCCGATGCGGCGCACGCGGCCTTCCCGGCCTGGCGGGCCACGCCGGCCAAGGCGCGCGCGCAGATCCTGAAGCGCTGGCTGGCGCTGATCCTGGAACACCAGGACGATCTGGGCCGGCTGATCTCGCGCGAACAGGGCAAGCCTTTCGCCGAGGGCAAGGGCGAGGTGCTGTATGCGGCCAGCTATGTCGAATGGTTCGCCGAGGAGGCCGTGCGCATCTGCGGCGATGTGATCGCGGCGCCGGTCGCCGGACGGCAGATGCTCGCGGTGAAGGAGCCGGTCGGCGTGGTTGCGGTGATCACACCCTGGAACTTCCCGGCCGCGATGATCGCCCGCAAGATCGCGCCGGCGCTGGCGGCCGGCTGCACCGTGGTCGCCAAGCCGGCCGAGGACACACCGCTGACCGCGCTGGCGCTCGCGTACCTGGCCGAGCAGGCCGGGCTGCCGGCCGGCGTCTTGAATATCGTCTGCGCCTCGCGCGCGCAGACGCCGGTGGTGGTGGACGAGTGGCTCAAGGACGGGCGCGTGCGCAAGATCAGCTTCACCGGCTCGACGCCGGTGGGCAAGCATCTGGCGCGCGAGTCGGCCGCCACCTTGAAGAAGCTGTCGCTGGAGCTGGGCGGCAACGCGCCCTTCATCGTCTTCGACGATGCCGATCTGGACGCCGCCGTCACGGGGCTGATGGCTGCGAAGTTCCGAAACGGCGGCCAGACCTGCGTCTGTCCGAACCGGGTCTATGTGCAGGACGGGGTGTTCGAGGCCTTTGCCGACAAGCTGGTGGCGCGGGTCAGCGCGCTCAAGGTCGGGCCGGCCACCGAGGCCGATGCGCAGATCGGCCCGATGATCAATGCGCGCGCGGTCGAGAAGATCCTGCTGCATATCGGCGATGCGGTGGCCCAGGGCGCGCGGCTGCTGACCGGCGGCACCCGCGTGCGCGAGGAGCTGGGCCCCAACTATGTGGCGCCCACCGTGCTGGCCGAACCCTCGGGCGCGGCCCTGGTCTGCGGCGAAGAGACTTTTGGCCCGGTGGCGCCGCTGTTTCGATTCAAGACCGAGGCGGAAGCGATCACGCTGGCCAATGACACGCCTTTCGGCCTGGCTGCCTACTTCTACTCACAGGGCGTACAGCGCATTCACCGTGTCGCGGCGGCGCTGGAAGCGGGTATCGTCGGCATCAACGAGGGTGCGGTGGCGGCGGAGGCCGCCCCCTTCGGCGGTGTCAAGGAATCGGGGTACGGCCGCGAGGGTTCGCGCCAGGGCCTGGACGACTACATGCATCTCAAATACCTCTGCCAGGGTGGCCTGGCCTGATCGATCACATCATGAGCAACACCTTCAAGGCCGCGCTGCAGCGCGGCGACGCCCAGATCGGTCTGTGGCTGTCTATGGCCCAGTCCTATTGCGCCGAGATCTGCGCGACGGCCGGTTTCCAATGGCTGCTGATCGACGGCGAGCATGCGCCCAACGATGTGCGCTCGACCCTGGCCGCGCTGCAGGCGGTGGCCGCCTATCCGGCCCATCCGGTGGTGCGCGCGGTGCAGGGCGAGACCGCGCTGATCAAGCAGCTGCTGGACATCGGTGCCCAGACCCTGCTGGTGCCCATGGTGGACACGGCCGAGCAGGCGCAGGCCCTGGTCTCGGCCTGCCGCTATCCGCCGCAGGGCGTGCGCGGTGTCGGCTCGGCGATCGCCCGGGTCTCGCGCTGGAACGCGCGCAAGAACTATCTGGACGAGGCCAATGACGAGGTCTGCCTGCTGGTGCAGGCCGAGACCGTCACGGCGCTGCGCAATCTGCAAGCGATCTGCGCGGTGGACGGTGTCGACGGTATCTTCATCGGCCCGGCCGATCTGGCCGCCTCGATGGGCCATCGCGGCAAGCCCGGCCACCCGGAGGTGCAGGCGGCGATCGAGCAGGCCATCCGCACGATCACGGCCAGCGGCAAGGCGGCCGGCACCCTGACCAGCGATGTGGCGGCGGCACGGCGCTATCTGGCGCTCGGCGCGCGTTTTGTTGCGGTCGGTATCGATGTCAGCCTGCTGGCCCAGGCCAGCCGAGGTCTGGCCGCCGAGTTCGGCCTGGGCGAGGCGCCTCCGGCCCAGCCCAGCTCTGCCGCCTACTGAAACCAATAGCAAGAAAGCGAACGAACCCATGAAGACCTACAAGATCGCCGTGATCCCCGGCGACGGCATCGGCAAGGA